>CAZCMD010000048.1:0-27723 GCA_964499695.1 uncultured Desulfatiglans sp. | reverse complement strand
CGCGTCACGGGCAACATCATGGACATTACGGATCGCAAGGCAGCCGCGGAGGCTCTGAAGGAAAGCGAGGAGCAATTCCGCACGATCGTCAACAACCTGCAGGATGTTGTCTTCCGTGCTGATCTAAAAGGCAACATCACTTTCGCATCTCCCTCCGCTGCTTACACCATGGGCTGTTCGTCCACAGAAGAAATAATCGGCCTGAGAATCGGCAGTGATTTTATTTTGATCCGAAAGAAGCACAGCATCACCTAGAGATGCTTCAGAGATACGGGAAACTGACAAGGCAAGAAATAGCGCTTAAACGTAGGGACAACGGCCAACTGGTCATTGTATCGGCAAACATCCAGTTCTTCCACGACAACGCGGAGAATATACAAGGAATTGAAGGCGTATACAGAGATATCACCGACCGCATACAGGCGGAAAAAGAGCGTGAGAGACTTATCCAAGAACTTCAACAGGCAATGACGAACGTCAAGGCATTAAGCGGGCTGCTCCCGATATGCGCCTCATGTAAAAAAATCCGTGACGATGAGGGCTATTGGAAACAGATCGAATCATACATAAGCGCTCACTCGGAAGCTGAATTCAGTCATGGAATTTGTCCTGATTGTTTAAAAAAACTATATCCGGATATATATGAAAAAATGCAACAGGATGGCAAGCTCTAATCTTTTTATCTCTCTTTCCATCCGTAATTCTCAATCTTAACAATTGAGTACCACACAAAAGTTATAGGTGGCTGATGCAAGACCTAGCCATTTCCGAAAATTAAAACAGCAGTGATGGGTTTATCCCATGATATTTTTCCTGAAGTCAACAAAAATGTGTTCTTGTAAGGGCATGGCAAGTTACCCACGCTAGTCGTGGACAAAATGTCAATTAAAAAAACGACCCTCGCTTTTGTCGATATTACCGATAAATTATGCTGTTTTGCTGAATGCGTAAGATATTATGTCTTGTAATTATTAGACTTTACTTCTTGCATTTCAGAATGCGCCGTATATGATAATAGATAACTATAAAAAACGACCGTCGTATATTAAGTTGTTAGGTATTTCATGAATAAGGTGCGGTTCTCGGAAATTGATCAGTTCTTTCTTCCATGGGCCAAAAGCCATGGGCTCGCGGTATACATGCAGGTAAAAGACGAAGAAACCCGGACAGTACTTTCCGTTGATTCAGAGGGGAACGAATATCAGATCTGGGCAATACCTGAGTTTCGCCCTAATGGTTCCGAGGTCAGTGTCGGGGCAGCACTTCTCCGTAGGGGAAACAAGAAACACACCTTCTACAGAGAGCTAAAGAACTATGAGTTCCGCGTATCTATTCCCCTGGCACAAACCGGATCAGCCCTTTCCGAAGCCTGGGGCATCCCGGCTCAGCCCCCCCGTTATGCCTATTAAATATACGAAAGAGAGGATATTTTGGACTATCAACAAATGACATCTCCATGCGGAATGGATTGCTTCAACTGCTCAGCGTATTTCGCCAATAAGGACATGAATATCAGAAAGAGCATTTCTGAGAGACTGCACTTGCCCATAGAGGAGGCAAGATGTGCTGGATGCAGAAGTGCAAAAGGCACAATCTCGTTTCAAGGTGATAACGAGCCATGTAAAGTATTCCGATGCACGAGCGAGAAAGGTATCGCATACTGTTACGAATGTGCCGACTTTCCTTGCGACCGTCTTCACCCCTATGCGGACCAGGCATCTGTGAGGCCACACAATACCAAGGTTTTCAATCTCTGTTTAATAAAGAAGATGGGCCTTGATCAATGGGCCAAAGACAAAGCGTTGAACGTCAAACAAACCTATTTCAACGGCAGGTTGAGAGTACATGCTGCAAACGACAAGGCATAATAGTGTCATCGTTTTATTGGAAGGAACCGAACAAGATCAAAATGCATAACTACCGGATGCAGCCAATCGCAGCCCTATCGGGCCGCTCTGGCTGATCCAGACATTATGGAGGGAGAAAATTGAAAAAACTGATAATACTAAACTTATTCTTCTCATTAATTATTTGCACTTCAGTATTTGCTGCTGAATCATCGGAAAAAGAAGCCAGCATGCAGGGTTTCATTGAATATTGTAAAACCGTAATGTGTAGAAAGAATTTAACTATCAAATTAAAGCAAGCTGATGGGAAATACTATGAAAGATCTTTTGATCTTCTACCACCAGCTGTACAGGGTTCTGAAATTTCTATCTTTGCTGGTGAAACAATTTTTATTGAAGCAGATGTAGATGGTGATCATCCAGTTAATTTTAAACAAGTTCTTGAGAATAAAAACCCGGAAAAGACCATTGTTTTCCATTTAGTACAATCAACCGATATCGGTGATGGTACAGGCATGATGCTTACCGTAAATAATCCATTCTCTCGTCCCCTCCACTATAAAATGGGAATGATGCCATTAGGCGAAGAAAACTTATATAAAACATCAAGCTGTCCAGTTGTTGCTCGCGGTGCTGCATATGAGCAATGGCCACATCCTATATTCCAAATAGCAGTAGGTGGATTTTATTTCCTGAAGGAAGGTGAAGAGCTAGTGTGCAAATAATCCCCAAAGCAATTTTATAAACGCAGACTTGGCAAAAAGCTCGCCAAGCTGGTTATCAAAACGATAGATAGATACAAAGGGATCAAAATGAAACATAAACTTTTATTATTTTTTATATTTATTGTCTTGTTCCAAAACTCTGCTTGTAGCCATAAAAGCATACAGGTGATGTATTGGGGTGCAGGGACATCAGTTGCACTTGATGAAGAAAAAAAAGGAAATATCCAAAATGCCGAAACTGAACTTAGAATAGCCCTTGATCGAGCAAATAAGGAATTAGATAATGAAAAGATTGCAAGTAGCCTTCACAATCTTGGAGCCTTTTATCGTCGGCAGAATCGACTATCAGATGCGATCCATTATCTGAGTGAAGCATTAGAACTTGAAGAAAATGTTTCTGATCCTACAGGTGAGAGAATAGGTCGAACAATAGCTGAGCTTGCTGCAACATTTTCAATGGAAGGGAACCTTTTTGAAGGTAGACAATATGCCGACAGGTTGGAACCACTAGCTAAAATTTATACTGGTAATGAAGCTATCTTTGTAGAGAAGGTATTAAAAAGTTATCTTATTGACCATGAGAAATACAAAAATAGTATTACGGAGTTAAAACCATTGGCAGACTCTGGTGATCCTGCGGCGCAATATCAACTTGCTGATATATATTTTAATGGTCCTAATGCAAAGGACTTATTGCCAAAAATTATCAGTCTATATGAAAAATCTGCATCACAGAATTATGTGGATGCTCAATATTATTTAGGAGTTATGTATGATAAAGGGCGAGGGGTCTTGAATGATGATATAAAGGCCAGGGAATGGTATAAACTCGCTGCAGAAAATAACCATTCTATCGGGCAATACAATTATGCTGTTTTCCTCATCCAAGGGAGAGGCGGCCCCAAAAATGAAAATGAAGCCTGGAACTGGATGAAAAAATCTAGCGAACAAGGTTATCCATCAGCACAGAGGGCTATGAGGAAACAAAATAATTAAAAGAATGCTAAACCTGATGCTTTACAAGGAAATGTGTTCCGCTTTGCTCCACATATTTCTGTAAGCTTTTAGTTACAAAATAATTGATTAAAACAAATGAATACTATTGAAATAATTCTATTTGATTTAGGTGGGGTACTGGTTGAACTGACTGGTGTTCCTACTATGATCAAATGGACCAGAGACATTTTTAATGAGAGTGAAATGTGGGAGGCGTGGTTACGTTCTCCTTCAGTACGTTCTTTTGAAAAAGGAGATTCCAGCGCCAGTCAATTTGCTGCTGATATAATACAAGAAATGAATCTGCCTGTTGGAATGGCAGAGTTTATTGATAGCTTTACACATTGGCCAAGCGGCTTATTTCCGGGAGTACCGGATCTACTCAAAAGATTAAGCCACAAAACACTTGCCTGTTTTAGTAATTCAAATGAACTGCATTGGCCGCGTTTAATGAAAGAGATGGGCCTTGAAAAGATGCTCAATTACCACTTTGCATCTCATCAAATGGGTAAACTCAAGCCTGATAAAGAGGCATTTGAACATGTATTGAGTAGTCTTGGCTGCCATCCATCATCGGTTCTCTTTTTTGATGATAATGAGCTCAATGTAAACAGTGCCAGGGAAATGGGGTTAATGGCGTATCAGGTAAAAGGGCCGCAAGAAGTTGAGGATATCCTAATTGAAATTAAGATACTTGAAAGCCCGAATTAAAAGAAACAAGATAAAAACGGGCGGACACACGGGTACCGCCCCTACAAAATTTAGGTGGTTACCATCCAGAAAGAGGTAAATTCTGGATGGGGCTTTCAGCAGTCAGCCAACTCTTTGTTTTGAATGCCTTTTGCTGAAAGCTGAAAGTTGAATGCTGACGGCTGACCACTTGCCCGTCCTCCGCAGTAGCACTGCTACGGAGGATGGAAATCCAAAAACGACAGTATATAGATGGACTCTAAATAATAAGGATAAATTTGAAGATGACATCAGAATGGATTGCATATAATGAACTGGCCTGGGTAGATGATGTTCTTTCTGACCCGGATGAATATGAAGATGAGGCAGGGCACTATGTATCTCTAATCAAAAAGCATTGCGCGTTTACACCGGTAACAATGCTGCACCTGGGTAGCGGCGCAGGAGGCATTGACAAAGTGTTTAAAAGGCATTTTTCAATTACAGGTGTGGACCTGAGCGAGGGGATGCTTTCAATGGCAAGGGCGCTTCATCCTGATATTGAGTATATTGAAGGTGATATGCGGGATATAAGGCTGGGGCGTGTATTTGATGTTGTTGCAATACCTGACGGCATAGATTACATGACCACATATAACGATCTTAACAGGGCTATTGAAACCGCTGCTTTACACCTAAACCCGGGTGGAGTCCTGCTTGTAGTTGGTAAAACCGCAGAGACATTTCAGAATAATAACTTTGCCTATACAGGTGAAAAGGATGGCATCAATGTTACACTGTTTGAGAACAACTATATTGACCCCCTTAATCCGGAAACCTATGAGGCAGTTATTGTATATCTGATAAGAAAACATGGCAGGCTTACAATACATACGGATCGTCATACCCTCGGCCTGTTTTCCCAGGCAAAATGGGCGGAGGTATTCGCTAAAAATGGCCTGCACCTTATTCAATCAGAATTAGACGGGGTATATGATCCATACCTGCTTAATGATGGCAGTTACCCCATGCAGGTGTTTATAGGCCTAAATCAAGGAACAAATAAATGAACAGTGAAAATTTAAAGAGCACGGCAATTACATTAAGAAGGTTATTGAACAGCCCCGGTTTTATAATAATGCCCTGCTGTTATGATGCATTAAGTGCAAAACTCATCCAGGATGCCGGGTTTAATCTCACCTTTATGAGCGGGTTTGCCGTATCTGCTGCCAGGCTGGGTCTCCCTGACACCGGGCTTATTTCATATGGTGAAATGGTTGATCAGCTTAAGAATATATGCAGCGCCATAAAGATACCGGTTATAGCTGATGGTGACACCGGATACGGCAATGCGGTTAATGTTAAACGCACAGTGCATGGGTACATGCAGGCAGGGGCGGCAGGAATTATGATAGAGGATCAAAAGAGCCCCAAACGGTGCGGACACACATCCGGCAAGGAGGTTATAGACAGAAAGGAGGCTGTTATCAGGTTAAAGGCGGCCATAGAGGCCCAAAAAGAGGCTAAAACCAGTGGGAAGGATATTGTCATCATGGCCCGCACAGATGCCCGTGCAACCCTTGGCCTTAATGAGGCCATAGAGCGTGCAAAGATATTCGCTGATATAGGTGCGGATATCCTTTTTGTAGAGGCGCCATGCACTGAAGAAGAGATGGAAACTATTTGTTTGAAGGCCCCTGGATGCCATATGGCAAATATGGTCGAGCATGGCAAGACCCCGGTGTTATCCCCTTCCCGCCTTTCCGAACTCGGTTACAAAATAGCAGCATATCCCATTACCCTGTTATCCGCCTCTGTTTATGCCATGAAAAGGGCCCTCTCTGCACTGAAAGCTAACGAACCATATAATGCCATTATGGATTTTAAAGAACTCCAGTCGATCCTCGGTTTTCCTGAATATGATGAAACCCTTCAACGCTTGGAGGGAGAAAAATAAGGGTAAAAGGCAATATTTTTTCTATTTGCACTTATCTTTCTAATGTTATATCAATTTATAAGAGTTTTTTAAAATTTCATTTATTTATCCCAAGGAGATATTCATATGTTATCAGCAAAACAAAACTTTCTGGAGACAGTAAAGAAGAATGGAAAGCCTGACAGGCTTGTTAACCAATATGAAAACATGGTTCTATTTATGGCTGACCCTGTTGCACTCTATGCAAGGGGAAAGCGGTTTAAGGGTATGGAACCGATCCGCGACAAATGGGGAACCTGCGTTGTATGGCCAAATGACCAGCTTGCGGCAATGCCCCATGTTACAGCAGATGACAAGGTTGTAAAGGATATATGCAACTGGAAAAAGACTGCAAAGGCACCCGACATTATCGGCAACTGTTCAAACCCTGCGGTATGGGATAAAGCCCTTGAGGAAATCTCAAAAATAGACCGTAAAAATAATCTTCTTATGGCCTTTATGCCTACCGGCGTGTTCGAGCAGCTTCATTTCCTGATGGGCTTTGAGGATACCCTCATGAATTTCCTGGCCGAGCCTGAATGCATGATGGAGCTCTGTGATTATGTGGGCGAATACAGGTATAACTATATGAAGCTCATAGTTGATAACCTTAAGCCTGACATTATGCTTTCACATGATGATTGGGGCAGTAAACACAGCATGTTCATGAGCCCTGATACATGGCGTGAGTTTATAAAACCCCAGTTTGTGAAAACATACAAGTATATGAATGATAAAGGGGTAATAATAATGCATCATGCCGATTCATTTCTCGAACCGATTGTAGAGGACATGGTTGAAATTGGAATAGATATCTGGCAGGGTGCACTTCCGCAGAATAATATCCCTAAAGTTCAGAAACAGCTTAAAGGCCGCATGGTTATAATGGGTGGTATTGATGCAGCTATTGTAGACAGGGATGATTCCACAGATGATGAGATCCGTACCGAGGTAAAAAGGGCGCTGGAAGAATATACACCCGGAGGAAGCTTTATCCCCGGCCTGACCTATGGCGCACCAAACAGCATCCATCCAAAGGTGGATGTAATTATTACCGAAGAGCTGAATAAATTTAACAGGGAAAGATACAAAAAGCTGAGAGGTTAGTTAATATCCTAAATCGAAATCCAAATCGAAATCGATAACGATTTGGATTTCGATGGTGATAACGATTTCGAAAAGGATAAATATAAATACGATGAATCGTTTATTCTAAACCCATATCCTTTATTTTCTCCGTGGTAAGAACACCGCGTTTTAATAATTTTTGTGCAAGCTCGCCGCAGTAATTACAGTCAATGCATTCATGATCACATGATGTGACCTTTTCAAAGAACCCTTCTGTTTCAAGGATACGATTATCAAGATGCAACAGGTTTGACATACCGCAGGAATAGAGGTTACCAGCCATAAGCTCCAGGATATCCCCATCCCATTTTTCTCCCATATAAGCTTTAAGTGACCGGCAGATCATCTCTTTTGAACTGGTCCTGCCAACAAGCTTAAAAAAATTTGAAATTTCTCCATATTTTTCAAGGTCTTCAGGCCTTATCCAGCCTGACTTTAAAAGTTGCGAAGGGTCGCTTTTTGTTACCTGTATACAGTTCAGGCTGAAGACATTGTCTTCTGACCTATTCCCATCTGTACCCGGATTTCTCGACCTGTGGGAGATATAGTTAAAATGAAATTTGCGGAAAGGGCATTTAAACAGGCAGCCCTCATTGACCATCAGTTTTATTTCCAGGCATGTCTTTTCTTTTATTTTTTTAAGGAGTCTGAGATTGCGGTTGATGTTAACATCAGGCGTAAAAGAATCCGCGCCGGCCTTTTTATAGATCATAGCCTTATCAATACAGTCAATATCAGCAAGTACAGAAGCACAGATTTCCACCTGGGGGAACCTCTTTCTTACCTCCCTTATGTACATAGGGTTTGCAATGGTGATAGCCTCAACATGACATCCTTCAAAGACCTCTTTCAGGTAGGCCATTGTGTTGTTCAACAGACCTGGTGAGTACCAGTCTGCCCCTTCACATACGGAATTCATAAGCAGGTTAACGCGTATACCTTCATTATGAATCCTGTTCACCGTGTCTCTAAATTCATCAAAGGATTGTACAGGTGAAATCCTGCCTGACCCTGTGTACTCCTGTGGGCCACAGAGATATATCTCCCTGATACGGTTTCCTTTATGTTCTTTCCATTTAAAAATCTCTGTCAGTGTTGCAGGATCATTATTGTGTGGAACAGAAAATTCAAGGTAACCCATATGAACCCCTGAAAAGACCTTTTTAGTAAACAGGTCAGGCCAATTTTTTAAGCAACGTCAAAAGGTGATAAGCTATCGCAGAAAAAACAGCAGAAGCCGGAATGGTTATGACCCATGCCATGATAATCCTGCGTGCAGTAATCCATCTTAAATTTTTTGCATTCTTTACAGTACCAACACCCATAATAGCCCCGGCAATCACATGCGTTGTACTCACAGGTATACCGGCATGTGCGGTACTGATCAAAACAAGGGCAGCAGATGTATCAGCGCATAACCCTTCCATTCGCCCTATTTTGGTAATACTGGTACCCATTGTCTTGACAATTCTCCAACCACCGAAAACAGTGCCAAGTGATATAGCCGAATAACAGGCAAGTACAACCCAGCCATCAATATGAAAGGTAGGATTAATGCCAGCGGTAAATAATGTAAGGGCAATGATGCCCATGGTCTTCTGGGCATCGTTAGTGCCATGCCCGATACTATAGAACAATGTAGAAATAGGTTGCAGTTTTTTGAATAATTTTCCTGCCCGTTGATGGGTCCAATTTTTGAATATTCTTATAACAATGATCGTAAAGACAATAGCACCTATCATTCCTAACATAGGGGCAATAATAATGAACATGAATATTTTCAATACACCGCTTATGATAATAACCTTGAACCCGCAGGCTGATATTCCTGCACCGATCAATGCACCTACCAGGGCATGGCTGCTTGATGTTGGTAACCCTGATAACCATGTAAAGATATTCCAGATAATTGCCCCGGTCAGTGTAGCAAGGATAACAGTCAGTGTAACATTATCTATCTGAACAACACCTTTGCCTATCATCTTGGCCACTTCGGTTCCAAACCAGAAATAACCTATGAAATTGGCAGCCCCGGCCATTATTACCGCCTGTAAAGGGGTAAGTGTTTTTGAAACAACTATGGTAGCTATAGCATTGGCGGCATCATGGAAACCATTGATAAAATCAAAAATTAAAGCAGCAATAACAATAACTAAAACCAGAACAAAAATAGCGTTCATTTTAACCCTGCTTTACTTTGATACCACGGACCATTTTTCCGACATAATCTACTGCATCAGTCACAGATTCCAGATGTTCATAAACCTCTTTTAAACGGATTATATCCACCGGACTATAGTCATCTTTGAATAATTCAGCCATGCAGTTATGAAAAAGGTCATCCGTATCATTCTCCAGTCCATGCATCCTGGATTGAATCTCATCTATATCTTTTTTGTCTTTCAGGTTGCTGATCAGTTGTCTCATCAATTGTCCCATAGTCACTATAATATCAGCAAATTTACAGACATTGGATGGGAGTTTACGAAGCTGATATACCTCGATTTTGCGTGTAATGCTGTTAAGTATATCAATTGTCCGGTCAATGTTTATGGCGAGATTATGTATATCTTCACGGTCTATCGGAGTGATAAAAGTGTCTTCCAGTTCATCAATAATTCTCCTCTCCATTTTATCTCCACGCAGTTCACAATCCTTGATAACCATCCATTTCTTCCTGATCTCATCATCATTCAGTTCTTCTATGTGATAGACCATTTCCTTGAAAACCAGCGCTGCCTCACAAAAACATTCTACCTGATCACTCATATATGTAAAAAACTTGGTTTCTCTGGGTAAAAACAGATCCAGTATTTTAAATCCCATATTAAACTCCTTATAATAAAACCTGAAATAACAGGGTAAATAGTTTGGGGGATTATATGGGGAAGCTGCATAGGCTGTCAAACAGAACTGTCTGTCAGAGGCAATATTTATTTAGTGAGAAATATCAGTCCTTTTCTTATATATGGTAGGTTTTTTATCCTTTTTCGAAATCGAAATCCAAATCAAAATCGTGTTTCAAATACAAATACCGATTGCGATTACGATATCGATTACGATTTCGATCTAAAAAACCGATTACGATGTTGATCCGGATATCGTTTTATTCTTTTTTTCGAAATCGAAATCCAAATCGAAATCCAAATCGTACTTCGATACCTATATAAACCCGATTTCGATTTCGACGTAAAACCCGATTTCGATTTCGATTATGATGGCTTCATATCTTCCCAAGCGCCTTTAACACCCTGTCAGGGGTTGTGGGGTAATCCATCACCCATTTGCCTGTTGCATTGTATATAGCACCTGCAGTAATTCCTGACAAGGCAGCCCCGATATTCTCACCTATCCCGTATGCCCCGTAAGCGGCATACCCCAGATGGCTCTCATTTACAAGAGATCTCACAACAGGATAATCATTCATAGTTCCTATGTGATACCCTATCAGGTCATAATTTAATGGCACCCCTGTTTTGGGACAAAAGAAATGCTCCTCGGTGAGGCTCCGGCCCAGACCCATGATAGAGCCGCCGTACTGCTGCGCCTCTGCACCTTTAGGATTAAAAAGGTGCCCCACATCATTTACACAGACGATCTGTGTAACATCAACCATGCCGGTCTCTGTATCTACCTCAACCTCTATAAAATGGGCCTGTCTTGCCATTGCATAGAGATCAGGATGGGGCTTTCCATCCATAGTAAGCCCATATAAAGTGCCTGCAGGTGGATGAAATATCGGCGGTTCAAGAGCCCAGAATTCATCCGCAACTTCTCTTATGGTCTTTCTGTTATCCGGGTTTTTCTTTTCAAAAATCATGCTGTCACGGATATCCAGATCATCAGGTGTAAGGTTGGGAAAGATGGGGGGCCTTGCCGGACTGGTATAGAGCCCCGGCTTTGGCTTTACAGCATATTCAAGTATCTTCTGCCTTAACTCCCTTGCTGCAAGGATAAGCTGAGTTGTGATATATCCTGTACCGAATGATCCGCCCTGCTGCCATAAATGGAAATTGCTGTTGTCTGATCTCCGCTCCAGCATGACTGTGTCTTCATACTTGAGCCCGATCTCAGAGGCAACACTCATACGGGCCCCTGACTCTGTGTCTACCCCCATGTCACAGCGCATGCCTATGATGGCGACCTTGCCGTTACGTAATGTCAGGCAGGCATAGGATATCCCTGGTATTGGCGCATGCCAGTGCCACTCATTTATGTGCACGAATCCCAGGCCGTGCATCTTTCCATTGGGAAGCTTTTTAGCGCCTGGTTTGTGCCACTTCTTATCCCACTCAATAGCCTTTTTCCCCTTATCAATTACCTCTTTAAGGCTCCATCTTTCCGGAAAGCTGTTTTCCTTCTGGTATCTGGTAACCCATTCCCAGTCATGCCCTTTGCAGCCGTCATTCTTCAGTGCAACCTCGGTAGGGTCAAGCCCCAGTTCTGCGGAAACACGGTCAAACATCACATTCTGCGGAACACAGCAGTGTGCACCGTGCCTTATACACATGGAGTGTCCCTTATTTATTAATGCCCATTCCTGTGTGCCCAGGAGGTTTGGGATCTTTGTGCTTTCATAGGTCTTGTCCATGGCAGGGTTTCTGATACCAAGCATGTGCCAGTGCAGGGCAGTAATGGTACCGTCTTTTTTTGCGCCCACTTTGCATCTGTATGTCCCGCAGTCATCACCGCCACAGTAAAATCCGCTCTCATCATAGAGCAGCTTAACCGGTCTCCCGTTTGCCCGTTTTGCAAGTATGGCCGCAAACCGGATAAATGCGTATGAGTATGAAAGCCATGAAATTCCGCCATACCATGCACCCTGATAGGGCATGGTAACAGTAATCTTACTCCATTCCGCCATTGGAGCCTGGGGCTTTTCCCGGACATTGTTTGAGGTAGTGAGGACATTTAAAGGGAGATCCTGGTGGTGGATCCAGATATCCAGGAAATCACCCCTCCACTGGGCAACGCAGACCATCGGTTCCACACCGGCAGTCGTGTTTCTTTCTCTTGTAATAGTATATTTAATAACCTTGTCTGCCTCTTTAAACCCCTTTTCAACATCACCGAATTCAGCACGGTCAGTTAACACAGTGTTGGGTTCTTTAGCCTTAGGATTCATGAACATTACTTCAGGCATTATCTTTGGTGCATCCGGTTTCAAGGCCTCTTCCATATCAAGGATAAATGGTTTTTCCTCCCATTTTATTTTTATAAGCCTGAGAGCCTGATCGCATATCTCTTCATTGTCAGCAACAACCGCGACTCCCATAGGATGCTGGCTGAATTCGGATGTCCCGGGCAGGGTTAAGAGATTGTAATTACGCGATACCTCAAAACCGGGATGGGTGCAATTTTCATAAACAATATCCGGATCATCAAATTTAAGGATATCCCTGACCCCTACCAGTTTTTCTGCCTCGCTTGTATCAATGCTTAATATTTTCGCATGGGCATATGGAGAAAGGAGTATCTTAGCATAAAGCATGCCTGGCAGCACAACATCGCGGGTATACACGGCCTGACCACTGACCCGTTCATAGGCATCCTGACGCGGGAGGTCATTTTTCATTTCATTGCTTATTTCCGGTGGTTTCCATGTCCATGGTCTGTATTCCATAGCTATCTCACTTTTTTACAATCAGGCACATCCAAGTATGGCTCGTTTTACCATTGTCCTTGCAAGCTGTATCTTCCACTTATTCCTGTCACCAGGAAGGGTTTTAGCCTTTTCAATAGCTGCAGCACCTGCTGCATCTGCATTGCTTTCGTTTATGGACTTACCTCTGATCACATTCTCTGCATTAATGCACCGATAGGGTTTATTGTGCACTGCATTGAGGCATATTCTTGCCTCGCCCTTTCCTACCATGGCAGCACAGTTGACTATTGGAAAGTCTATGGACTTGCGGATGGCAAATTTTATAAATGAACTTTTTACTCCTTTCGCTGGTGTGGGTACCTGCACCTCCATTACTATCTCGTCATTTTCCAATATTGTTGATCCGGGTTTTACCATATCCCAGAACTGTTCAGCCTCGATCAACCTCTTATTTGTTTTGATCTTTGCATTAAGCGCAACCAGTGCCGGGGCTGTATCACTCGGGTTTACCGCAACACATCCTTTTACTGCCCCAAATATGGAATGATACCTGTTCTCACCTGTCATGGCATAGCACTTTTTACCCCCTTTGCGGACACAGTCAAACCTGTTATCAGGCAGCCTGAAATACCAGCACCTGGTAAGCTGACAAATATTACCGCCAATTGTACCCATCTCTCTTATGTGTGGTGAGGCGGTACGGTGTGCGGCGTCCGCAAGTGCGGTATATTTTGCCTGAACAATGGTACTTTTTGCTATATCTTCCAGCCTCGTAAGGGCGCCAATTTTAAGCATGCCCCCCTCTTCTCTGATATATTCCATATCCGGGATACTCTTTAAATTTACAACTATTTCAGGGTAATCGGGTAATATCTCAAACCGCATGGCTCCAAGGATATCTGTACCGCCAGCTATAATAGAGGCCTTACCTGCCTTTAATATTGAGGCTGCTTCATCTACTGACTTTGCATTGATGTGTTCGAATCTTTTAATTGTTTTCATGCTTTTCCCCCCTTTAATACCATAGCCGCATCAACTACCGCCTTCGGATGCTGCTGGTATGTACCGCAGCGGCATAGGTTGCCTCCAAGGGCATCACGGACATCCGCCTCTGTAGGGTTCGGGTTTCTGTCAAGAAGCGCCTTTGCTGTAGTTACAAAACCGGGGGTACAGTAACCGCACTGAAAGGCGTTCCATTTGATATAAGAGTCTATTATGGGATGTTTTACCTTTGCAATTCCCTCAGCGGTTTCGATTACTGCATTATTGCATTCTATTGCAAGGGTTAAACAGGAGAGTATCGGCCTTCCGTTCATGATTACAGTGCATGACCCGCATGCCCCCATGCCGCCGCACCAGTCTTTTGGTGATGTAAGCCCGATCTCATCCCTTAAAAGCTGCCTTAAGGTCCAGTTGGGTTCAACATGAAAACGGTATCTTCCACCGTTTACAGTGAGTTCAATTGGCTCTCTGCATTCTGACTGGGCACTGGTGGAAATGGTTTCAGCAGGAACAGTATCGGCCTTTTCCTGCTGTTGAGCATCAGAGCCAGAGGCAAATGCTATTGTGCCAACTGTTGTTCCGCCTATTACCAGCCCTGCATCCTTCAGGAATTTTCTGCGGGAGAGATTACTGATCCCTTTCTTTGATTCTTCGTCTGTTTTTTTTGTTTCTGACATTTCGCCCTCTAATGTTGTGCCAACTATGTTTTTGTCTTTATCGAAATCGAAATCCAAATCGAAATCCAAATCGAAATCGTTCTTCGTCTTATTTTCCGATTTCGATTTCGATGAAAAACCGATTTCGAAGACGATTTCGATGTTAAAAGCTTAAATCTTCCCCAGAGCCATCAGAACCCTTTCCGGTGTTGTGGGGTACTCTTCAACCCATTTTCCGGTTGCGTTGTATATCGCACCTGCAGTTATCCCTGAAAGTGAGGCCCCGGAATCCTCTCCTATCCCGCATGCACCATAGGATGAATAACCCAGGTGGCTTTCATTCAGTATGCATTTGATCTCAGGATAATCATTCATAGTGCCGATATGGTAATTGATATTATCAAAATTAAGCCCCACACCTGTTTTCGGACAGTAGATCTTCTCCTCTGTTGCGCTTCTCCCTAAACCCATTATTGCCCCGCCATACTGCTGGGCCTCTGCACCACGCCTGTTAAAAAGGTGGCCTACATCGTTTACGCAGACAAGATTGGCAATGATCACCTCCCCGGTCTCAGTATCTACCTCAACCTCCATAAAGTGCGCCTGCCTGCTCATGATATACATCCTGGGGTGCGGCTTTCCATCCAGGGTCAACCCTGACACATCAGGAACAACCGGATGGATAATAGAGGGATCATCTCCCCAGAATCCGCCTGCTACATCTTTAACGCTTTTTCTGTTCAGGGGGTTAGCCTTTTCAAAGATAAAACCATCTTTTACATCCAGTTCACTTGCTGTTTTTCCCGGGAATGCGGCCTGAGGGGGTTTTGCACCGGAGAAAAACATTGGTGGAGCTGGCGGACGTACCGCATACTCCAGAATCTTCTGTTTCAGTTGCCTTGCTGCGACTATTAGTTGAGGGGTGTTCCGTGTGATCCCCATTGCCCCGCCCGGGACCCAGAATCGGTATGTGTTCGCATCTGATCGCTGCTGCTGAAGCACGATATCGTCATACTTAATGCCCGATTCCGCAGCTACGCAATAGCGGAAGGCAGACTCAGTATCCACGCCAAAATCAGCCCTCATACCTATTATCGTTAGTTTTCCATCCCTCAGAATAAGACAGGCAAATTGCCTGCCGGGCATCCAGCTCCACTCGTTGATATAGACAAACCCGAGCCCATGCATCCTCCCGTTTGGAAGTTTCTTTGCGCCCGGGGCGTGCCATTTTTTGTCCCACTGGATGGCCTCCTTGCCTAAGTCAATAACCTCCTTAAGGCTGTGCCTCTTTGGAAAGCCGTTCTCCTCCTGATATTTTGTTATCCATTCCCAGTCATGACCCTGGCACCCGTCATTTTTAAGGGCTACCACTGTAGGATCAAGACTAAACTCTGCGGCCACCCTGTCAAACATCATGTTATGGGGTACACAGCACTGGGTGCCATGCCTGAAACAGATATGAGGGCTATGGTTGATAAGTGCCCATTCCTGTGTATTACGCATGTTTTGGATACATGTGGACTCATGGGTCTTATCTATATGAAGTTCGCCAATTGGCCCTACCACATGCCAGTCAAGGGCGGTTATTGTGCCGTCTTTTTTGGCCCCTATCCTGCACTGGTATTTTGCGGCGTCATCACCTGTCAGGTAAAAATGGCTTTCATCAAACAGGAGTTTTACCGGACGGTTCTGTGCCCTTTTCGCAATGATTGTTGCCATGCGAATAAAGGCGGTTGAATAGCCCAGCCATGAGATACCGCCATACCATGCCCCCTGGTATGGGATAGTAACATTGATCCTGTTTGGTTCACATAATGGTAAAAGGGGATCTTTTCTGTCCTTTGGCGCGGATTTAACATCAGCATCTATGGTGCCATACCCCAGTGAAACAAAAGAGAGCCCGACATTTACAAGACTCGGATTGGATAGTACCTGTTCCACATGTGAGGCATGATGCTGCCAGATATCTAAAAAATCACCTCTCCACTGTGCAACACAGACCATTCCTTCAATACCTGCAACCGTGTTTGGCCCACGTGTAAAGGTATACTCAATTATCTTATCTGCCTCGTTAAATCCTTTATCCACATCACCTACATCTGTCTTTTTTGTAAGGAGTGTATTTGGCTCTTTTGCGAGCTTATTCAACCTTAAAACATCAGGCATAATCCTAGGGGAATCAGGTTTAAGGGATTCTTCCATATTAAGTATAAAGGGCATCTCTTCCCATTCTATCTCGATAAGACTTAAGGCGCGGTCGCATATCTCTTCGTTGTCTGCTACCACCACAACCCCCATCGGGTGCTGATAAAAATCCGCAGTAGGGGGAAGGGTCAGAATATTGTACTCGCTTGAACAGTATCCGCCAGTGGTGTTTTCAAACCTGATATCGGGGTCATCAAATTTTATGATATCCCTGACACCGGTTAACGCCTCAGCCTTAGTGGTATCCATTTTTACTATTCTTGCGCTGGCATAGGGAGACTTTAGGATTTTTGCGTATAACATCCCGGGAAGAGAGACATCCCTTGTGTAGACCGCCTGACCGGATACCTTGTCATGGCCGTCCTGGCGTGAGGCATTGTAATCAAGGGGTCTAAAATCCTCAGGTATCTTCCATGTCCATGGTTTGTAATCTTGAGACATATGACCTCGTTTATATAAAGGTGTTTTTTATTTGTTATTGAAAAGAAAGTATTTTAAGGTTCAGATTCTAGTGAATTCAGCCATACAAGTCAAAAAGAATTTATCACATTATGATTAACAGATAGACGCATTCACTCCTATATGTTATGTTACCCGAATAGCGTGGCTTTTATGATAAAAACTTAAACAGTAAAGGAGAATATCATGAAATACGGCGCAAGAAATGCTATTACGGCAAAGGTAAAATCCATAAAAAAGGGTGATGTGATGTCACTCATTAAATTCAACGTGAATAAGCCCGCAGAGATGGGATCAGTAATCACCTCAGAATCACTGGAAGAGCTTGATCTCAAGGTTGGAGATGAGGTTCAGTTGATTATTAAGGCCATTCATGTGATGCCGGTTAAGGAATAGAAATAAGGAGTTATGTTTTTTTGACTAATCAGGATTTTAAATTACCGGCAACCATCTGGAACCGCAATTTTATATGCATATTAATGACATCATTTATGCTGGGCATTGCCCATTTTTCAGTAAACCCCCTTGTGGCATCATATGCGCTTCACCTTGGGGCCAGCGCCTATGTAATGGGGCTGATCTCCGGCCTGTTTTTTGCGGTAGCACTCGCCATGAGACCTGTTTCAGGCCCTGTGCTCACAATATTTGACAAGCGTAAACTGATGATGCTGGTATTTGCTATCGGCGGAACAGTGAATATCGGTTATGCCATGTTTGACAGTATTTCTGCTTTTATTATCTTCAGGCTGATCCATGGCCTGCAATACGCCCTTGTGGGCTCCCTTACAATGACCCTTGCCGGAGAAAGCCTGCCAAGAGAAAAACTGGCCTCCGGCATGGGGATTTACGGGTTAAGCGGCTCATTATCCATGGCTATTGCCCCATCTATCGGTCTTTATGTGCTCCATTTCGGGACAAACCTTAAGGATGAAAGCTTTGGCTTTACCTGTGTCTTTCTATTTACAATGATAATACTTTTTCTGGGTATTATCCCGGCCTACAGCCTTTTATCTGATAAAAAGACAAAGGAAGAAATTTCAAGCACAGGTGCATGGTACAAAAATATTGTCTCAGTACATACAATACCAATCGCTATAGTCATGTTTTTTATTTTCATCTGCTGGTCACTTTATAATGTGTATATTGTTGAGTATGCCAAGGAGCTTAAGATACCGGGGATAAGCGCATTTTTTACTGTGCTCGCTATAGTTCTCATGATTATAAGGCCATTCAGCGGGTGGATAACAGACAGGCTTGGACTCGCAAAGATCCTCCCCCCTGCCCTTATTCTGTTTGCCATATCTTTTATTATAATCGGCACAGGAAGGACAATCGGGCAACTGCTTTTAGGTGGTGTTATTGCGGCTATTGGTTTCGGTTCATTTCAGCCTGCCCTCTATTCCATGTGCATACTTTCTGAAACACCATTAAAGCGGAGTGTAGCAAGCAATACACTTTATATCGGTATTGATCTGGGGCTCTTTATTGGGCCGCTTTTTGGCAGTGTTGTGTATGAGATGTATGATTACTCCGCCATGTTCAAGACAGGCGCATATATTGCAATCATGGCCCTGATTGTTTTTATCATGCTACTCCCTGCCTATTACCGCAGACGCAGGGTACTTGAGGCAATGGAGACAAACAGGGAGCAACATTAACTCTTCTACTTTACTGCTACGATTGTATTTACGGATGAAACAAACTCACCTGGATATTTATTGTGGTTTAGAGATGTCCACAGATTCTGGTAAGATGGTAATTTAAATATCTTTCTGTACATACTGTCCCAGCGCGCCCATATTTCGTCTGACATTATTCCATTTTTGTGATCCTGAAATTCCGCTTCCCATATATCAATTTTGTTTAATCTTAAATCCGGCTCAGGTGGGTCTCCAACAAATATGCTGTCTTTATATCGTTTCAGAACCTCTTCATTATAAAGCTCTTCAAGCTCATGTGCATTTATGATAGCGACAGCCATTTCAGGGTATTTGGAGGCCAGTGCCCTCATTTCTCTGTTCAGGGCCCTGCCTTTATAGGCATACTTTGTAAGAAGCATTCCATCGGATGGTATCGGAATACTACGCTCCAGCCAGTCTCGTATTGCCTCTTCTCTTGCCTTTTTAACGTAACCAACATCACAGGTCCAGTCTTTGATTCTTGTACCCAGCCTTGCATGTCATCCACATGTTATATCAAATTCATCAGTGCTGTTGAGATTATTACAAACCTCAAACTTGATCTCGTGTGCCGCTATCACATCCCTTTCCAGTCATGACCTCCGGCAAAGCCGGAGGTTTACCTTACTTATTGTCTAATGGATACTACTGGATTATTATTATTGAACAACTCCCCCATGGTATAAAATCTATTATTTGGCATACTGAAGTTCTTATTCTCAGCCCACTGCGATTTTGTCAGGCAAATCTTCTCTTCTAATTTTGATCCTAAAAAGGCTATTCTTCGGCATTCTATTTTTTGTGCATCCTGTGCCTTACCCATCTCCGGATCAAGTTCAATGGCCTTGTTGTAGTCAGCGGAGGCATTATGGAGCATATCCAACCTAAAATAGGCATTTCCCCTGGATGCGTAGGATACAGGATTATCAGGCATAAACTCTATGGCCTTATCATAGTCGGATATGGCCTTTTTATATTCACCTTTAAAATGATATGCCATACCACGGTTATGGTAGGCAACTGCAAACCCGGGATCTAATTCTACAGCCTTACTGTAATCGGAAATGGCATTATCATACTGGTTCTTCTGATAATAAGCATACCCTCTCAGGAAATATGTAATAGCATCTCCGGGCTTCATTTCCAAAACCTTGCTGAAATCGGATATTGCTTCATCGAACCTGCCCTGCTTTTGATAAATATTCCCACGGTCTATATAGGCATTTACAAGACCCGGTTTTATTTTTATGACCCTGGTGTAATCGGAGATGGCATTATCAAGCTGACCCTGACGATAATATACACTGCCACGGCCCTGGTAGGCGATTTCAAGATCCGGATTTATCTCTATAGCCTTATTGTAATCAGAGAAGGCATTATCAAGCTTACCCAGTCTGAAATATGCACTACCGCGTGCTGCATAGGCAACAGCCTTTCCGGGGTCAAGGTCTATGGCCCTGTTAAATTGAGTAATGGCATCTTCAACCTTTGCATCCTTCAAAGAGGAAACACCCTTTGAGATGTATTCTGCTGACCCTGTAGAGGCTTTTTCAGTGGATACATTTTGCGCCAGCACGATTTTATCGTTGCGCGAAGCTGTTTTCGGGGTTGTTTTTAAGGATTTGGAGAGGGGTTTATTATCTTCATCAGAAACCACATTCCTGTTCGTTTCAAAACCTGTATCCTTTTTCTGATAAGATTTTTGTCCTTCTGCAAAAGATTCAGTATCCTTAGAAAGGTATTTATCACCGTTTATTTCAGACCTTTTGCTAATCCTTTCTGATCTGTCAGAGATTTGATTTTTATCAGCCCTCTGTTCACCAGCATACACCATATCCGGATCAATGTTAGAGGAATAGGCATGACCGGGAACAGTATTTATTATCCCTGTTAATAGTGGCACACCCAGAATTGATACCCCTGCTGCTGAAAGAAAAAGTTTTTTAAAAATACCAAGCTTGTAACCGATTTGATTTTTCATAATGCCCTCCATGCGTTTTTTTAAGTTAGATCCTATAACACCCGACACACATACCACGGGAGACTTGAAATAATTTTCACAGATCTTAATAATGCCTTCGGCATATACACGCGGATTTTTTGCAGCCTCCAATACTGCTTCATCGCAGGCAAGTTCACGTTCAAAAACAAGCCTTGAACCTGTCCACCACACAACCGGATGAAACCAGAACAGTGCCTGAACAAGCATATGTATCAGGGCTATCAGATTATCCTTGCAGCGGATATGCTCAAACTCATGTAAAAAAATGGCCTCAAGCTCTGAGTCATTCACGTGATTAAGTATACCTGCCGGCAGTAATAATACAGGTCTGATAATACCCAGGACACCGGGTTCCATCAAATCATGAGCAGTAGCCAGTTGAACAGTATTAGATATCCTGTTTTTCTTTTTCATCCTGTGGAAAATCTCAATCCTGTGATTATCTATTGGAGGAGCGGCTTTTTGTACCATCCTTGATACACCCATACCCCGTTTGCACCAGTTTAAAATAATCGCAGATGTTCCACAAAGCCAGAGTATGAATAATATTAAAGGTTTCTTATCTAATGGAGATGAAGCGCCTGTGATATCATCTGCCTGTAAGTTTGCTTCAATTACAGGAGGATTGAATGGCTGGTTTATAGTTTCTATTACACTCCATTCCGGTGAGACTCTTACAGGCGCTTTCATCCATTCAGGGGCAATTAAACTGCCGAGGCTTATAAACAAAGAAAATGGTATCAAAAATTTGATAGAGATAGAAAACCATACCCAGTAACGTATACGTGCACGATTTTTTTTCAGGAACAGTGTGATCAGCCAGGCCACAATTGCAAACAGGGTTGACTGCCATAGATGATTTGCCAGACCCGTCCAGAATGTATTTCCAATTGAAAAGAGATCAGTAATAAACATTGCTATTTCTCCTTTACAGTAAGTTTTTTAAGTGTCTCCTTTGCCTCTTCCAGATCCGCCATAGTAAGTTTACCTGTTTCTATCAGGTGCGACATTACCGGCTGCACACTTCCACCAAAAAGGCCCAGGAGGTTATCTATAAGTTTACCGTTGGCTGTATTTCTGGAGATCGAGGCATCAAAGATATGGGCATTACCGATTTTTTTGGTCCTGTGAACAACCTTTTTGTTTTCCAGACGATAAACAGTAGTCTGCACAGTGGTGTATGCAGGCCGTTCCTTTTCAGGAAATGTTTCCTGAATCTCCCTTATTGAAGTGGCTCCATTATTCCATAGAGCTTCCATTACCATTAGTTCCAGCTTTGTTAACCTCGGTGATTTCATACAGCTACTACCTCCTATTGTTTTTCTACTATCTTTGTAGTAGATACTATTTTATATGTAATAGGCTGTCAAGCTTTTTTTTTAATAAAAATATCTATTATTATTTTATTAATAAATAATGATATGGCAAAATTCCACATGTTATGTATAATCACTCCACCATGTTCAAGGCGGTCTCAATTACTGTCATTTTGGCCCTGATCGCTTTTATACCACTCCCCTCTTACTATCGTTGATGCAGGGTACTTGAGGTTATGTACTGGGAATTATTATTTTATTGAAAGGAATTCTACTTTGAAAAAATCAGGTTTTCTAGCTTTACTCGCAGCAATTTCGTGTCAGCTTTGTGCAGGCATACTTTATATGTGGGGTGTATTCCAGCCATACGTTGTTAAATACTACGGTTGGAATGCAGCTCATGTGGCAATGACTTCCGCTTTTATGATCGCCATTTTTGTCACAGGAACAATATTAAGCGGCCTAGTCCAGGAAAAGATACACCCAAGGGTTGTGGCAACAACAGGCGCAATATTATTCTGCCTTGGCTTTTATTTAACCTCCATACTCACTTCCGAACACTACTGGCTTATATACATCACATACAGCGGTTTTTCCGGTCTTGGCTGCGGACTGGTGTTTTCAACAGTCCTTTCAGTTGTACAAAAATGGTATGCTGCCAGGGTAGGTTTTGCAACAGGTTTATGTGTAGGCTCTTTCGGCCTGGCCACTGTAATCTTTACCCCGATTGCTGAATCTCTTTTATCATCAGGAGGTGTGCCATATGCCTTTAGAACGCTTTCCATCATCTTTTTTGTAATTACAATGATCGCCTGTTTTTTTATTAAAAATCCCAGTAAAGAGTACTATTACGCTGAACTTACAAAGGTTGTTCCCCCTGAGCACATCAAACAATTCAGACCACGCCAGATGCTTAAATCCCCTTCATATTACTATATTTTTACTGCGCTTTTTACCAGTTCAGCCGCATATTTTATCATAATCCCTTTTATTAAGACTATCGCCCTGGCGCGAGGCATGTCTACAACCATTGCACTGGCTGCAATTATGTTTTCCGGTGTTGCAAATGCCTCGGGTAGATTGATGGCACCTTCAGTCTCCGATAAAATAGGGAGGACAACAACAATAATTACCTGTACACTGATTTCAGCCTTAGCCACTATCCTTATGATCTATGCAACAGGGTTGTGGTATATTGCTGCGGTCTTTTTTATAGCCTTTTCTTATGGAGGCATTTCAGGGGTTAATCCTGTTATTAGCACAGAGCTATTTGGCGCAAGGTATTCAGGCGCCAATTACGGGCTTGTTATGGTAGGGATAGCCGCATCATCAATAATATTCAGCGAACTCTCTTTGATGATTAATGCCAACGGAATTGAGACAGGAGATTTTACATCCTCCCTGATTCTGGCAACAATCCTCTGTGCAGTTCCAATTATAATGATGGTCCTGCTTAAAAGACGAGTAAAAGGGTTTGGAAAGGATATTTAATGTTTTTCTGTTTGAAATAACCCTTTCTTACAATGTGCTGTTGCATTATGCAGCAGCCATTTCTTTTTGAACTATAAGTCAATTTCAATATTCAAATAAAAATAATTTTATTTTTATAAAATACTTGTTGACATTAATGACAATTGTCATTACAATTAACTACAAATATCATCAGGGGTTTCAAAAATGAAAAAAAACACCTTGCCTAAATTAACACCTTCTGAATTTGAGATAATGAATGCGGTCTGGAACTCAGGGGAGCTGACCGTTACAGAAATCATGAATGAGGTAAATAAAAATAACAGCCGTAATCTTACAAGGTCTACTATCCAGGTGCAGGTGGGAAGGCTAGAAGAAAAGGGCTGGCTTATACACCGGCAGGAGGGTAACAGGTTTATTTTCAGCGCAAGCACACCCCGCAGTGAGGCATCTGCTGCTATAGCTCGCGATATTGGTGACCGTGTTTTCGGTGGTTCATGTGTAGAACTGGTAAAGGCATTTTTCAGCAGGTCAGCGGTTTCAAGTGAAGAGATAAGACAATTAAAGGAGTTAATAGACAAATACGAGGAGAAATAATATGGGTTTTTTCTCTTTATTTTCAAGTCATGAAATAGCAGGTTTATTTATTACTCTGGCAGGACAATCTGTCCTGATATCTATCACAGGACTTATACTCATAAAACTGTTCAATAAAAAAACTGCCCCTATTCGCAGCCTTCTATGCACTGCTACAATAATTGCATTGGGATTACTCATTGTGATCTTTATCAGTGCCCGTTTATCTGACATATCATGGCAAAATGAACCGACCCCTGTTGTTGTGCAGGAAAAGATATCAAACGTTATCTCTGTTCCAAATCAGTATGAACCATTACCAGAAAAAGCAGAATCGCAGGTTCCTCTACAATCCTATTCTACTTTTAATAATGATATGGCATATTCGACTCCGACCCTGGAACATTCTCCATACTCAATAAGTTTATCCTCTACTGTGATTACCCTTATTAACATATCAGGCTTCATATGGATTATCGGGGTACTTTTTCAGCTATCAAGGCTTGTCTATGGATTAATAATAGTAAAGAAATTTAAGGGAAGTCTTGAAGCTATAAAGGATGTATCCTTTAATAATATGCTGAGCAATATTGCCGCCACATTATTCAGAAAGGGCCGCCTTGTTCCCAGACTATACCACTCATCTCTGATAGAATCCCCAATGGCAATAGGGTTTATACATCCTGCCATCATTATCCCTGAAAAGTTGCTGAACACCATAAATGAGAATGAGCTTAAGAGCATACTGCTGCATGAGATGGCGCACATATACCACTATGACCAGGTTACAGGCATTATTAAAAGATTCATTATAGCCTTTTACTGGTGGAACCCGTTTGTGTACATCATAAACCATGAACATGAGCAGGCCAGGGAAGAGGTATCAGATAACTATGTATTAAATGAGCTTTCTCCGGGAGATTACTCAAGATGCCTTATGAACCTGGCAGAGAAGGTATCATTGATAAGCAATATACCATTTGCCTCTGGTATGGCTGGTAGAGGTTTTAACCTTATAAAAAGGGTTGAACAAATCCTGTCAAAGAAAAGGAGCAATGCCATGGATACAAGATTTAGTTATAAGACAATAGTTTTTGTATGCTTTGTTGTTCTGACTTTTGGTATTGCTGCTATTAATGCAAAGGTACAAACAGATGAACCTACCGTGGCAGTAAATGAGGCACAGTTATCAGAAGCCGCAACAAATCTTGTACCTGAACAGAAAGTTGATAGTGCCACTACTGAAGAAAAGATTAAAGACCCGGTAGCAAAAATCAGTCCTGTAAAAGAACTTCCGGAGAGAGACCAAATTGCGAGTGTAGCTCCAAATGAAATACCAGCAAAAAAAAAGATACCAGAAGCCATAATCGCTGCCTCTGACTTAACAAAATCCGAAACAGAAACAGGAAAGCAAACCGATCAGGAAGCCTCTCCGTCTGAGACATTACATAAAACAGACTCAAACAACAAAATAGAAGATAACTATGCAGCAGAACAAAAGAATCCTGAAGATAAAGATACCACACCAATAGCAACCCCTGGTACTGAAACCATGTCTGAGGAACCAGAACATGAAGATGTTAACACCTTACTTATCAAGGGCGATGAGTATTACCAGAATGGCAAGTATGAAGAGGCTATATCCATCTTAAGTAAGGCAATAGAGTTAAACCCTGCTAATGCCCTTCTATATTATGCACGGGGCAATACATATATTAAAGCTGAACTGTTTGATAAAGCCATTTCTGATTTCAGTAAAGCCATTGAAATAAACCCTGGATATACTTATGCGTATACACAACGGGGTTTTGCATATTCATTAAATGGAATGAACTATGAGAGGATTATTTCTGATTATAGTAAGGCCATTGAGCTTGATCCCAATTACACATGGGCATATATTGAAAGAGCCAATATATATTATATTCACGGTTTATATAATAAAGCTTATTCTGATTATAAAAAAGCAACAAAGCTTGATAAAGAAGCTGCCATACCCAAAATTATGTTAAAAAAAATCAGATCAGACTTGGCCCCATATGTAAATAATTATTTAAACAGTTATTTTGAAAAGTTTAAATATGAGAGAAGTTCTAAGGAAATTGAGGCACGCAATCAGGAATTACTTAATCAGATTGAAGCTAAGGCTCGGCTTTTAAAATACTAAAACGTATATACAATAGACTTTATGATATCTGGTTTCTGGTTTATAGATATTTTAAGGTGACTCTCTTTGATGATTAATGCAAACGGAATTGAGACAGGGGATTTTACATCACCCCTGATTCTGGCAACAATCCTCTGTGCAGTTCCTATTATAATGATGATTCTACTGAAAAGGCGGGTAAAAGGTTTTGGTAAGGAGATCTGAGCTATTCTTTTTTAAATTTATCAGTCATTCTTTACTGCTTCCTGTTCCTTGCTGATATTTGAGAACAAAAAATATCTTATTTTGTTTAAAGCTGTAAGTTGAGAGCTATCTCACCTATTCAAGCCCCGGAAAATTAATATACATATGGCACCCGCGCCAGAGGGGGATTGCTGGTTCATCAGGGGTATCAAATTTCTGTTCATCGTTTGCCAGGGCAACAGAGGCGAAAAAACCGGTACTGCTCATTGCTGAGCACCTTTTTTCTATGTCTTTCAGGTTTTCAGGTATCTTTGCATGATCGTCAGGGTATCGAACCGCCCTTACAATAACATATTCCGGCCCCTTTGTGTCACCTATGAACCAGATGGATGGATCAATCTCAGGGTTGCCCTGAAATGACATAAGCTCATACCCCTTCTTTTCTATATACTCCTTTACAACCTGCACAGCCATGTCATGTATCTCAAATGGGGTCATCTCGATCTTTTCATCTGTTACGAAGGAAGCCGGGTTAAAGGGATTATTTGTGTCTGCATCCACCAGCCCCCATCCCGGCATGTCAGCTATCCATTCATCTACCTTATCTGTCTTCCTCATGGGCATAATACAGGCATGACCATTACTCTCCTCTGCAACAGCGAGTAGACTATCATAAGTTCCAGGGCCATACACATTATTATCTACATCCTCAATACGTACAAAAAAGAGCTGGTTTCCGAGCCTGAAAGAGAGGTGCTCCATAAATGGGGGATAGGGGTGTGCCTTTAACCATGACACTGTACCCTGCGGCCCCTGATTATCTATATGCAATGCTGCACACTTCCAGCATTCAAAAAATTCCGGTGACATCATCTCCATTGCTACATCAAACATTTTATTCTCCTGGTTTAAGGGCAACTGCTTGCCCTGATAATTCTAATTAGGGTCCATCCAAAACTGTTGTTTTAGATCCTAGCGGTCAGCCATCAGCATTCAGCTTTCAGCAAAATGCATTAAAAACAAAGAATTGGCTGACCGCTGATCGCTGACTGCTGAAAGCTCC
>CAZCMD010000047.1:0-28222 GCA_964499695.1 uncultured Desulfatiglans sp. | reverse complement strand
ATCCTTTCTGAAGAGGAGATTGCCCTGCTCCGTGAGGATTGGCAGAAGGTAAGGTTAAATGCACCAACAGGGCTTATTCATTTGTGGGAAACAGAAAAAATCCTTGTGTCAACATGGGAAGAAAGGATAATTTCTGAGAATTTCTATGCATCCACCAGGTCATTCCGGGATGACGTCAGGATTCTTTTAAAATATTTCTTTCATATAAAAAACCTGAGTGCTGAAAATGACCCTGGGAGAGAATTAGGCTCCGGTTTTCTCTGCTAGCTAAAAATTTTAAAATCCCTAAACCATTAACCAGTTACTTTAATTACACATTGACATGCAGTTCTATTTTACCTAGACTCCAGGCCATCTTTAGACGAATTTGAGAAAGGAATAATAGATTACCATGAAAAGGCCGGCCATATTTATAGATAGAGATGGCACCATTAATGAACAGATGGGATACATAAACCACCTGAGCAGGTTTCATATATTACCTGGAGTGCCTGAGGCAATAAGGTTGCTTAATGAGAGTAATTACCTTGTTATTGTGGTCTCCAACCAGTCAGGTATAGCACGGGGTTATTTTTCCCTTGAGCTGCTGGAACAGATCCATACATATATGAAAGATACCCTGAAAAAATCAGAGGCAGAGATAGATGCCATTTTCTACTGTCCTCATTACCCCAAAAGCAAGCTCAAGGAATATGCCATAGAATGTGACTGCCGGAAGCCAAAAACAGGCATGATTAAGCAGGCAATGGAGAGTTTTGATATTGATCTTGAAAAATCATATGTGATTGGAGACCATTTCACAGACCTTGAATTTGCCAGTAACAGCGGCCTTAAAAGCATAATGGTAAAAACAGGATATGGCCTAGGTGAGGTTGATTTTATACTGCCCGGATTCAAATGCAAACCGGTGTTTATAGCAGATGATCTCCTTGATGCAGCGAAGTGGATACTCAAAAAATAGGTGTTCTCATACTGTATCGCTAATCCATGCAACTCATTCCCGTGAACAGGTTGTGCCATAATACATAAATCAGTAAAGATATCCATATCATTAAAGAGTCTTTAGTAGGGTCGGGATTTATGTAGAGACAAGGCATGCCTTGTCTCTACAAGGTGGAGTATAAAACCCCACCCTACGAAAAACCATTCTATCACCTAAAAATGACATTGCTGCGCAGTTTATAAACGGAAATCTACACACCCCATGTCATTCCCCGACTCAGCTTGCCAGGCCATAGCTCAGGCGAAGGCTGAATCGGGATATCCATACACCGAAAGAGTTATTCTCTCCCCGTACAAAATGCGAGATAATCTGCATCGGGAATCCATACACCACTATCATTCCCGTGAAAACTGGAATCCATTTTTTTTCAAAGGAGCGGGATTCTTGCCTGCCTATGGAAGGTATTTCCGATGTTGTTGACTTAAGGAGTTCTGTCATCTCGACTGAAAGGAGAGATCTTGTTTTTATAATATGCTTCTAAGATTTCTCCCGGAGTTTGCTCCATTATCCCGACTCTGATCGGGAAATCTATTTATTTTTCGTAGGGACGGGATTTATTCCCGACCTCTTTATATTTTCTCTTTTTCTAATTCGTCGTTCTTCCACTTTCCTACCCTGGTGTGAAGGATCTCGGAGCGGGTAAGTGTGTATCTCGAATCCACGATCACCGTTGGAGCGTTTTGATTTGATGTTCTGCGTCATAAAAAGAAAGGCTATTAAAGACAATAACCTTCAACAGTTTTGATATTACTTCTTCTCAGTGTTTAATTTATATTTTGAATATCTCCCTATTTTACATATTTGCAAGTCAAGTTATTTAGTTTTCTATGGACGTCCCCTATTCCATACATATTAGCCTCGATCTTTTTACTCATTTTAAATGTGGATTCAAAATAAAAAGGCATTCGATTCTTTTTTAATAACAAACCTTTCCAGGGTTCTCAACCAGTTCATTAAGGATGTTGATGAGTATTTCAGGATCAAAGGGTTTATTAAGTATACCGTTTATACAATGCTCCTTGAGCCTTTCAAGGGTTTTATTTTCCGAATCGGCATATGCCGTAATAATAATTGTTGGGATGGAAATGCCCTTTTCCTTCATTAAAAGGAATGTTTCAAGGCCATTAAGTATAGGCATCATCAGGTCAAGTATAAGTATATCAATATGACCTTCCTGAACACGCCTGATTGCTTCATCTCCGTCCTTTGCCTTGTAGACATTAAAACCATAATCCTCCAGAATATCCTTCAGGTTGTTAAGAAAATCAGGATCATCGTCAGCAATAAGTATACCTGTTGGCGTTACTTTCTTGATCATACTGAGGATTTCATCCATGTCGAGGGGCTTATGAAGCACACCCCAAACCCCGTTTTCAACCGCCTGAGTAAGGAGGTCTTCAACACTGTAGCCAGTCATCATGATTATTTTTGCATCTGGTTTAATCTTTCTAATCTCAAGAAAGCTTTCAACACCATTTTTGCCTGACATCTTTATATCCATGAAGGTCAGATCAAAGTCTTTTTCAGTGAGTATTTTAACAGCCGTTTCACCGTCATTGGCCATTTCACACTTATGCCCTTCCATTTCAAAGATATCAACAAGACTCTCGGCAAAATCCCGGTCATCATCAACGACAAATATTTTCAGGCTTTTCATAATGGATCTCCGACTAAAATGTTTTCTATTCTCTGTCTATCACCGGTATTGTTATTGTTACAGAAGCGCCTTTGCCTGGTTCACTCCGCATATCCATCTTAAAACCATGCTGCTCAATAATTTGCCTGGTAATGGATAACCCAAGCCCTACCCCAAAAGCCTTGGTGCTGAAAAGCGGTTCAAACAGTTTGCTTTTTATTGCCATGTCAAACCCTATGCCATTATCCGATATTTCCAGAAGAATTACATTATCTTCTTTCATGGTGCTGACTGTCACACAACCTGGCTCATCAGTGTGTTTTTCTTCTATGGCCTGATAAGCATTTGTCAGGATATTTACAACAGTTTGTCTGAAACGTTCTCTATCAAGGCTGATCAATTCACCTGCATTAAATTCTGTTTTTAACGATATACCTTTTGGAGGTTTTGTTTCATAAAGGACATCCTTTATCCAGTCATCAAGTGATGTTGGTTCAAGTACAAGTTCCTTAACCCTGGAATAGTTCAGAAGTTCATCTATTATCAGATCACATCGCCTGATATTCCTTTCAGCCCGATCAAGGGCGACCGTGATCTTTTCATCCTCTCCTTTCAGTCGTTTTCCAATAGCAAAAACAGAAGTCCTTATTGTGCCTAAGGGGTTTCTTAATTCATGACTGACTGTTGCAGTTAATCTTCCCAGAGTTGCCATTTTTTCACTGATAAGCAGTTCTTTTTGTGTCTTTTCAAGACGGGCTGTACGCTCTTTAACCATTTCTTCAAGATGCTTTCTGTAGTTTTCCAGTTCTGAATCTTTTTTCTCTCGCATAAGAGAATTAGCAAATATTTCTGCAACAAGCTTCAGTCGCCTGATAATTTCGTCTGTCCATTTTTTTTCATGAACAATGGTGGCTATTACCATTCTTCCAAGGAGTGTTTCACCTACCATCAATGGAAGCATAAGGATAGATTTTGTACCATCACCACGAACCAGTTGTTGCCATAAACTTAAATCTTCAGGGAATTTATCGTTTATACTGTCCAGCTTGAGTATTTCACCCTTCATAAGGTATTTATCAAGACCGTATTTCCTGTCATTAATCATCACCATCGGGCGTTCAGGTGGTTTAGGATCAAGATGAGGATTAATATATGAACAGATAAACCTGTATATCCCATAGTTTTCTTCATACTGGCCTGTTGTCCATCTGTCAACATTAAGTAATTCAGAAAACCGCCTGAGCCAGTTATCAAGCTCGGGTTTCATATCAGTTATTTTAACATTGATAAGTGCAGCGGAAAATTCCGAGACCAGTTCTTCAAATGTCAGTCTCTCAACCAACTCCTTTTTTGCCAGGTTCAATTCCGTGATATCTCTGGTAAAACAGAAAAAAAGACCTTCGCTTGACAAATAGTTGGCACTTATCTCAACATCAAATACTGACCCATCTTTCCTGATATGCTTTCTTTCCCTGTGAGATGCCCCCCTTGAAATAGAAGCCGCACCATCTTTTTCTATCTGTTCATAGTCTTTTGAGGAATCTATATCCGCTACTTTCATTGTGAGCAGTTCATCACGACTGTAACCTGACATCCTGCAATATTCATCATTTACAGCGAGTATGTTCTGATCAGTATCCGAGATCCAGAAACCCACATTTGCTGTTTTTATGATTGAAGTATATTTTTCCTCCAGTTTCTGTCTATTCTGCATTTCGGTAATAAGCGCATCACTGGAGCGTTTTCGAGAAATGGCATTGGCAATCATTTCACCGATAAGCTTGATCCTTCTCACAAATTCATCAGACCATTTATGTTCTTTTGAGTATGTTATAAAGGTCAGGTCTCCAATTATTTTATTTTCTGCAGAGAGTGGCACGATTAAAATAGATTTTGTCTTATGTTTCATAATAATACTGTCATGAAACATGGGTGGTAAATCATCCGGTATCCTATCGGCCTTAATAATATCTCCTTTTGCCAGTGTATCCATAACTGAGGGAGGAGACTCATAACTTTTATCTAACGGTGGGGCATCAACAAGAGGAGCGGTATATGTAGACATAATATTAAAAGATCTTTTTTCATAATCATATTCATTTACTATTCCTCTTTCCACTTCAAGAAATATTACAAACTTTTCTATCCATGGATTAAGATCTTTTTCGATGGTGCCCAAGTTTAAATTTATAAGCACCGCAGAAAATTCAGAGGTCAGTTTCTCAAATTCAAGCCGTTCTTCAAGGTCTTCCCTTGCGATTTTTAACTCAGTGACATCCTTTATAAAACCACAGATAATTCCTTCGTTTGGGAGCAGATTGGCGCTCACAAGGACATTAATTATCTTACCATCTTTTCTTATATGGCCTGTCTCATGATTAAACGCACCTGTTCTTAATATTGTATCTTTATCTCTTTCTATTTTATCAGGGTTAGATGATATATCCAGCTGGTTAATCTTCATAGTGAGCAATTCATCACGACTGTAACCTGACATTTCACAATAGGCGTCATTAACCTCCAAAATATTAGCATTCAGGTCAGAGATCATAAAACCAACATTGGCAGTCTTAATGATTGATGAATACCGCTCCTCGAGGAAATGCCGCCGCTCCATTTCCCTAATAAGGGCTTCATGAGAACGCATACGCAAGATAGCATTACCAACAATCTCACCTATCAGTTTAATTCTTCTGATAAGTTCATCAGACCATTTGCGTTCTTTTATGTGATTGGCGATTGCCAGATTGCCGAATATCCTGTTACCCGTCAAAAGAGGGATAATAATAAGTGCCTTGACCTTGCTCCTCTCGATAAAATTATCATGAAACATTTCAGGCAACTCTTCCGGAATTTTTTCTATTTTGATTATTCCCTTTTTTAATACATCAATTTCCCCTTCAGGAGTTTTTCGTACAGCCGGAAGAATTACATCAACTTCAGGGACTGAATGCTGAATCAGATTTTTAATAATCTGTTGATCATCACTGTATTCATTTACAGCACATCTATCCGCATCCAGAAGCACAATAAATTTATCAAACCATTTTTCAAGTTCGCTCAGGATATACTCCGGTTTGATATTTATAAGGGCAGTAGAAAATTCCGATATAACCTCTTCAAATTCAAGGCGTTCCCTTAAGTCCGCTTGCGCCTGGTTTAAAGCTTCATAGGCACGTATGCGTAATATGGCATTACCAGTAATCTCACCGATAAGCTTAATCCTTTTTATAATACCATCCGACCATCTCCTTTCTTCCTGGTAACTGGCAAAGGTGATATTGCCGAATACCCTGTCACCAGTGAGAAGCGGTACAATTATTACCGATTTTGTATTATATTTTTCAAATAGACCATCGCGGTAAACCAGTGGCAGATCATCCGGAATCTTCTCTGCCTGAATTATTTCACCTTTTCTCAATTCTTCAATAATCCCAGCCGGGGTTATATGATTTTGTTCTATGGGGATATCAAGACCTGATATTGTATATTGCACAAACGTATGAACATTCTGCTGATCAGTTTGATATTCTATTATCAAACCACTATCCACCTTTAATAATTCAACGATTTTTTTTAACCATACCACGAGTTCATTTTTAATATCCTCTGGTTTGATATATATAAGCGCATTTGAAAACCCAGAGATGACCTCTTCAAATTCCAGTCGCTCCCGGAGCTCATTCTGTGCCTTAGTCAGAGCCTCATGGGTACGCAAACGCAATATTGCACTGGCGATAATTTCTCCAATGAGTTTTATCCTGTTGAAGATATCATCTGTCCATTTTCGTTCTTTTATATAACTTGCCAATGTAAGATTTCCGATTATCTGACTTTCTGAGACAAGAGGGACAACTACAAGAGATTTTGTATTATGCTTTTCTATAATCCAGCCACGAAATGGCTCGGGCAGGTCTTCTGGTATTTTTTCAGCCCGGATCATTGCACCTTTTTTAAATTCGTTCATCACTGTATCAGTTGTTTTAAGAACTGTATCATGTGGAGATGTTTCACTTACAGAATCAGAGGCAGTAACATTTACCAGGGCTATCATAGTGTTATTATCATAGTCATATTCATTAATAACACCCCTGCCTATATCGAGAAAATCTACAAACTTTTCAAGCCATGTTTTAAGTTCTACATTTATATCTTCCAGTTTTATATTCATGAGAGAGGCGGAGAATTCTGAAACAAGCTTTTCAAACGCAAGCCTTTCATCTCTCTCAATTTTGGCCCGCTTTTCATCGGTTATATCCTTCATAAAGCTGTAAAGGATCTCTTCTTTTTTATTCAGTGTACTGCTAACAGAAATGTCTATAATGCTCCCGTCTTTTTTCCTGTGCTTCACTTCATGGTGAACAGACCCGGTGGTTACTAATTCTTTCAGGATCTTCTCAGGATCAGTATCAAAAGAGATATCAATCTCCGGCACCTTCATGGTAAGAATTTCTTCGCGGCTGTATCCTGACATGCGGCAGTATTCATCGTTAACATCAAGAATATTCTGCTCAACATCTGATATCCAGAAACCAACATTGGCATTCTTTACAATTGAGGAATATCTCTCCTCGACCCTTTCTCTCTGCTCCATCTCTTTGATAAGGGTCTCATGAGAACGTTTACGCAGAAGGGCATTACCAATAATCTCACCTATAAGTTTTAGTTGACTAACCAGATCATCTGGCCATCTGCGTTCATTGCGGTAATTCATTAAAGTAAGGTTCCCTATTATCTCATTGCCGCCAATAATAGGAACAATAACTATTGATCTAACATTTTCCTTTTCAACAATACCGCCACGCATACCTTGAGGAAGATCATCAGGTATCTTTTCTGCCTTTACGCTTAACCGTTTTTTAAATATCTCATTAATGTTCGATGGTGTTTTATGGAAATAGGTAAGAGGGATATCAATTCCAAGTGTACTATAATTAATCAAAAGATGAATCATATTTTGGTCATACAGATGTTCATTAATAATACCCCTATCGACATTAAGCAATTCCACTAACTTTTTCAGCCATTTATCAAGTTCATTGAAAATATTTTCAGGGGAAACATTAATGAGTTCAGCGGAGAATTCTGATATAAGCTCCTCAAATTTCAGGCGCTCTTCCAGTTCACTCTGGGCCTTTTTCAATTCTGTGACATCATTGACAAAGCAGCATATAACGCCATCCGATTCAAAGTAATTGGCACTCACAGTCACATCTATCTTATTGCCATCTTTGCATATATGCGATGTCTCAAAATGGATTAACCCCTTTTGATGCATCATTGCATCCCTGTCCAGTTTAACCTTTTCAGGATCACCGGATGAATCGAGTTCCCATATTTTTTTGGTCAGGATTTCATTTCTGTTATACCCTGTCATGCGGCAGTATTCGTCATTAACATCGAGTATGGACAGATCTGAAAAACTGGAAATGAAAAACCCCACATTGGCATGTTTTAAAATGGATGAATATTTTTCTTCAAGAAGCCTGCTACGTTCCATTTCCTTATGGAGTGCATCCCTGGTGCGTTTTCGAAGAATTGCATTGGCAATAATCTCCCCAATAAGTCTTATTCTTTTTATAACTTCATCCGACCACCTGTGTTCATTTCTGTAGCTCGCAAATGTCAGGCTGCCAATTATTTTACCACTGAAAGAGAGGGGGACAATAACCACTGACCGTGTGTTCTCTTTTTCAATCAATCCGCCTCGTAGCATTGGAGGGAGATCATCCGGGACCTTTTCGGCCCTTACAAACAAACCTGTTTGAAACTCCTCAATTTCTCCTTGTGGTGTGATATACCTTTTCTTTAATGGTAAAATATCAATATCAGGAACAGAATACTGCATCAATACTTCTACTGTTTCCTTGTCATCGAGGTATTCAATTACAACACCCCTGTCAACATCCAGAAATTCGACAAATTTCTTGAGCCATTTATACAATCCCTGATTTGATTCATCAGGATTGACCAGGGTTGCAGAAAAATCTGATAGCAGTTCTTCAAATTCAAGACGTTCTTCCAGTTCCTTGTGCGTACGGTTAATCTCAGTAATATCCCTGATAAAACTGTAGACTATATTTGAATTCTTTGAAAAAAAATTGCTGCTGATCTCTACATCAAAAAGACTCCCGTTTTTCCTTTTATGTGATGCCTTGAAATGAATTGCACCTTCTTCAGTGGTCATTTCCCCTTGACTAATTACCTTGTCTTTATCCATAGAGGAATCGATTTCCCAGATTTTTTTTTCAAGCAGTTCTTCACGGGTGTATCCTGACATACGGCAGTATTCATCATTCACATCAATGATTTTATGTTCTGATAAATTTAAAATCATAAAACCTAAGTTTGCATTTTTAATTACCGATGAATATGTCTCTTCAAGCTGTTCACGGTGCTCAACCTCTTTAATAAGTTTTTTTTGTGAGTGCATACGAAGAATCGCATTGGCAATTATCTCCCCTATAAGTTTTATCCTCTTTACTAAATCATCCGGCCAGTCACATTCTTTGCTGTGACTTGCCAGTGTGATATTCCCTATGGCCCTGTTTTCAGACATGAGCGGGATATTCACAAATGACTTTATTTTCTCATTTTGTGTCCAGCATAATATCTCTTCAGGCAGCGACTCACTTATCCTCTTTGCATTGATAATAATTCCCCTGTCATATTCCTGAAATATGGTGTCAGAAACACTGTATCTTTCTTCAAGAGGCATCAGGTTGAATTCATCGGAGGTATAACTCACAATAATTTTAACAGTGTTTTGATCCCTCTCAAATTCGCCTATTACACCCCGATCGACCTTGAAAAACTCAACCAATTTTATTATTAAAAGATTCAGCGCATCGTTTATGCCATCAGATTTACAGTTTACAAGGGTATTTGAAAATTGCGAAACCAGTTCTTCAAATTTAAGACGTTCCTCGAGTTCTCTACGGGCATTATTCAGAGCGGTTATATCCCTGATGAAACTGTACACATAATCTTTTCTTCCAAAAAGACTGCTGCTTACCTCGACATCAAAAAGGCTTCCATCCTTTCTTTTATGAGAAGAAATAATACGTATAGCCCCCTCTTTCAAAGCTATTCTTTTTTCTTTTTCCACCTTCTCAGGATCCATCGATGCATCAATTTCCCAGGTTTTTTTATCAATCAGTTCTTCACGTGTGTATCCTGACATACGGCAGTATTCGTCATTGACATCTATGACAGCATGATCTGTGAGCCTTATAATCATAAACCCGAGATTAACATTCTTTATTACAGATGAATATGTCTCCTCAAGCTGCTTACCATGCTCAGTAATCTCAAGTAATGATTTATATGAACGGATTCTCTGTATTGCATTTGCGATTATTTCACCAATCAACTTTATTCTTCTTAAGAAAACAAGAGACCACTTGCGTTCTTTTTTGTAACAGGCAAAGGTTAGACTGCCAATCACCTCATCACTGATAATTAGCGGAATGATAACAATGGACTTGGTGTTATCCTTTTCTATAAGACCTCCCCTGAAAATCTGGGGAAGATCATCCGGAATCTTTTCGGCCTTAATAATGATCCCTTTTTTCAGCTCTCCGATTACACCATCAACTGGTTGGTATTCATATACAACGGGAATAGTATATACTTCAGGCAGGGCGTAATTTAACAGGACATGCATTGTTTTTAAATCAGGCATATACTCGGTAACAACACACCTATCCACTTTCAGAAATGTTACAAACTTTTCAATCCAGCTGTTTAAAACGGATTCAAGATCATTCTCCGGCGTCTCATTCAGGGCTTCTGAAAATCCTGAAACAAGCTCTTCATATCGTATTTTTTTATTAGGTATATTGTCTCTGAGGAAAGATGATGGATTATTGGCAATTTTAGAGGCGATTTCTGTCCTCCTGTTACCTTTTTCTTTTTTAGTGTCCATATCCAATCCTGTTAAGGAAACATATGTTTGAGACAAATTATATATGATTAACTAAATTAGAGTCAAGAATCTTAAATTAAATTATATCTAACTACTCCTTATTATATGATTTAACTTGGCCATTTATGAAAAGCCAAAATTATATTTTAAGAATGTTTTCCGGTAGTCCTGATCCTTTCACCATTACTGCATGGATGTGTGCAGTTTATACAGTCACCTGAACACCTTCCGCTCCCTGTGATACCGCACATAAGTCCACAGGCACCGCACCCGCTGTTAGGCTCTATTCCGTTTCCGCTTATCCTGAATGATATGCTGTCAGCATCTATCTTTACTGGTTTAACCTTTTCCAATAATTCCTTATCAATAATAAAGGTAAAACCATTAACTGAGGTCATAACATCATTCTTTTTAGGTTTTTCCATGGAGATTCCGAATGTCCTTATACCGCATCCCCCTGCTTTCACATATAACCTGACAGGATTAATCTTTTTATTTTTGAAAAAATCATTTAAAAGGCTTATTGCCCGTGGTGTAATCTCAATCATTATAATGCTTCCTTGAAAACTGATATTCCCTATTACATGAAAAATCTTTAATATAAAACCGGTTGAATAATCCGGGCTATATCTGATAAAAACATAAGGTATATATAGCAGAGTATATTTCAAGATTCATGTTAAATAAATTTCTCTAATTGATTCGGAGCAATGTATGTCAAAGCCAAAAATAGGTTTTATCGGTCTTGAGATACCGATTTGATCAAAAGGCAGAGATATCTGGAAAAAGGCCATGGATTTTTCAGGTAATGAGGCAAGCATAAGTGAAATGGTTAAATATGTAGATAATAAAACTGATACAAAGATTGAGAAATGACACGGATATTTTTTAAGAAAGGATAAAATAATTGATTGATTTTAAACAGATTAGCAATACTTTCGTTGGCAAATTGAGTTACGGGTCCGATCTGCTTGAAGGGCTGACAAATTTCTGTGTTGAAAAAAATATTACACTTGGAAAGGTAGAAGCAATTGGTGCTGTACAGAAGGCATGTGTGGCTTTTTATAACCACACGACCAGGGAATACCAGTATCTGGATTATAACAGGCCATCGGAACTCATTAATTTAGCAGGAAATATCTCTACTAAGGACGGTAAACCCTTTGTTCATGCCCATATTACTCTGGCTGATGAGACAGGTAAGGCATTTGGAGGGCACCTCGCTCCGGGGACAATAATATTTGCCTGTGAATTTTTTATTACCGTTTATGCTGGTGTAGAACTGAAAAGGGCAATGGATAATGTTACCGGACTATACCTGTGGAACTTTAAAACGGATTATAAATAATACGCAACCTGTTGGATAACAGATTTACTATACACATTAATATACATTTTCATTCATAGAAACCACTTATTTCCATTTTATATAGGCTTTTTTTAAGATGTCATCTCCTGATATCCTGCTTTAATGTATTTTTATTCATAATATTTTTAAGGTGTTACAGGTATAGTCACCTTTCAGGGTTACTTTTTTATCTTTTTTGGCACAAAGATTGAATTTGTAACAGTCAAGGAGAAAGGATAAAAACCCTCTATAGGGTCTAAAAAGGAGAATGCCATGAAAAGATTTATTTTTACAATAATACTGACTATCGCATTTATTTCTGTACCCTATGCTGATTCAGCAGACAATAAAACAGGAGCACAGGCAGGAATAAAAAAAACCGAGGATATGATGATTCTTAAAGAGGTTAAGACTGTCAACCTGGTACCGGTTTCGGTTGAAAAGGCAAAGGTATTTGATACCAGGAAAAAAGCCCTGGGGCTGAATGAAAGGATATCAGCATACAATATCCCTGCCGGAAAAAAGGATAAACTGTTTGGTCTGCTGCTGCTTGCCTATGGAGGAAAGAGATGAAATGCTGGAGACTCACATTGGTTGTATCCATCCTTTTCCTAATGCTTCTTTCCGGATGCGTTAGATTTAAGCCCTATTCTTCAATCGGTAATATACCTGGATTAATCCATCCTTTTACAAAAACATACAAAGGGGCGGGAATACAAAAGGACAATTTCTCCTATGTGCCCTCTTCAGGTTCTTTAAGCGGCAGTGATAACAGCATGATATACATGAAAAATGACAGCCTTAAGCTCTCAATATCATTTCCCCCATCAGCCAGGCTTGAGTTCTGATAACCTCCTCCCTTCCTTTAAACCTTTAATCTTTCCGCTTCCTCTATGTTAATTCAATAGAGCCTTGCTATTTTAATAAACATACAATATTGAATAAAACAGGATTTAACATCATTATATCCCCAAGGAGATATCCGCATGTCAGAATTATATTACAGCAATACACTTCCCGGTTTTTCTGATCCGGGAGAGCCCAAAATGCATTTCTGTTTTGAAATAACTCTCACCTTTCCAAGGGTACAGAATATCCACAATATGCCCTCAGGTGCCGGTCGCGGAGGGGTTTATCTGGACCATGGGGTAATAACCGGCCCCTATCTTAACGGCAGGATTGTACCAAACAGCGGCGGCGATTATGCACTGTTCCGGCCTGATGACACTGTTGAACTAAATGCGCGTTATATGCTTGAGGCAGATGATGGAACACTCATATATATGCAGAACCGCGGATACCTGTGGGGCAGATACAAGGATTCAATGAAAAAGATAAAGGCATGGATGTTTGAAAACGGACCAGAGGTCTCTCCTGACGAGTATTACCTTCGGGCAAACCCGGTTTTTGAGGTTGAAAAGGGTAAATATGACTGGCTCACACGCTATGTCTTTATTGGTATCGGCACACGACAAAAACTCGGGAACACTATCAGATATTATGCGCTTCTGTAAAAATTATACACTACTTATTTTTAGTCTACTGGTATCGTCTCTCCTTAATAGCTGCGGAGGAGATAAAGAGCTGCGGCAAAAGATTGAGACCCGTACATGGGAGGCAATGGGGACAGTCATAAACATCACCCTTTGCGGGGATGATAAAAATAAACAGTATCTCCTGTTTGATGAGATTACCGGCCGTGTAAACCTTCTTGAAAAAATACTCAGCTCACATATGCCTGATTCTGAGCTAAACCGTATAAACAATCTGCCTGTGAATCACAAGATAACCATATCGGATGAATTATGGGATGCCATTAATGCAGGGAAGAACTGGAATACCAGGACCCTTGGCACATTCGATATTACCGCGGGCCCTCTTATAAAGATGTGGAAATCGGCCGGTAAAAATAACCTTCTACCATCCGATCAGGAAATAAAGAGAGCCCTTGAAAAGATTGGTGTAGAAAAGATCATTCTTGAACATGCAGATTCAACTGTCTTGATAAAAGATGAAATATCCATTGACCTTGGCGGACTGGGAAAGGGTTTTACAGCGGATAATATCATAACCCTTCTTAAAGGGCATGGTGAGACATCCGCACTTGTGGCCATGTCAGGGGATATAAGGGCATTGGGCAATCGCCCTGATGGAAAACCCTGGCGAGTGGGCATACAGGACCCGCGTTTTCCTGAAAACCCTGATGCGCTCGTCACGGTAATTAAACTTACAGATATGGCTGTTTCCACATCCGGCAACTACAGACGTTTTGTGGAGATAGATGGCAAGCAGTATTCCCACATTGTTGATCCAAGAACAGGATCAACTGCTGAAAAAGTGCCAAGTGTATCGGTTATAGCTCCTGACACCATTACAACTGATATAATGGACACTGCACTGAGTGTGCTAGGAGTAAAGGAGGGGCTTAAACTGGTTGAATCCATGAAAGGGGTTGAGGCCCTTTTCATGGAGGTGAACAATGCCGGGGAATTAATTCTAACCCGCAGCAGTGGCTTTGCACATTATGAGGCTGACAGTGACACGGAGAACTAATTAGTGTCCACCCAGAAAGAGGTTCTCTCTGGATGAAGCTTTCAGCAGTCAGCTATCAGAAGTCAGCCAGGTTTTTGTATTATATGCCTTTTGCTGATCCGCCGCCGCACAAGGCTATGGCGGGACAGGAAGCTGAACGCTAATGGCTGACCGCTTTCATCTAAAAAGGACAGTTTTTAGATGAACCCTACTTGAGTTCCCTGATCTTTTTTATATCATCCGACTTTCCGAGCATAATCAGGATATCGCTGTCTTTTATTACAAATCCTGCAGGCGGAACAAGAACAAAATTATCAGGGACAAGTTCTTTTATAGCAATAATATTCACATTGTATTTTGCCCTCAGATTCAGCTCTGTAAGAGTTTTCCCGATGAATTCCCTGGGTGGCCCCACCTGAACAAGATCATAGTCATCCGCGAGAGGCACAAAATCCAGGAAATTTGGTCTTGAAAGACTGCGTGAAACCCTTATTGCCATGTCACGTTCAGGATGAATGATCTCCCTTGCGCCAACACGTCTCAATATCTTGCCATGGTCATCATCAATTGCCTTTGCCAGTATATTTTTTACGCCCAATTCCTGCAGATGAAGACATATGAGCACACTTGTACTGATCTTGGTACCTGTAGAAACAATAACCCCGTCCATACTTTCCAGTCCCAGGGTGGTAATAGCCTGCTTATCTGAAGCATCCAGAACAATGGCCTCTGTTGAATAGGGATCAATGGCATGTACACGCGCTTTATCAGTATCTATTGCAACAACCTCATTTCCATCTTCATACAGGGCCTTTGCAGCATGAAAACCAAAATTCCCAAGACCTATTACAGCGAATTTTTTCATAATCTATTCCTCTCTTTAACCGATCATTATATTTTCTTCTGAATACTCTATGTTGTTGAAGCTACCAGGGCCGGTAAGAATATATGAGAATGTAAGAATTCCTACACGCCCTATTATCATCATAAGGCATATCCAGCCCTTGCCCCACAGACCCAGGTCAGGTGTAATACCCATAGATAAACCGACAGTGCAAAAGGCTGATACTGTTTCAAACAGGCAGGCAAGAAATGATTCCGAATGCCCTGCGATACTGCCAGGCCGAAATGACTCGCCGATAAGAAGCATAAAAAGTATAAACCCTATCATACATACAGAGAGTATTATAAGGGTGACACCTCTATTGACAGTCTCAATCGGAATACTTTTTTTGTACATATTTATATTATTTTTTCCCCTTAATTTGCTCCATGCAAAAACAGAAAGCAATGCAATCGTTGTAGTTTTTATACCTCCTCCGCATGACCCCGGAGATGCACCGATAAACATAAGTAAGATCATTATTGAGAGCGTTGACTCTTTTAAAGAGCCTATATCAACACTGTTGAAGCCCGCAGTGCGGCATGTGACTGCCTGAAATACAGAGACAAGCATCCGGTGTACCAGGGATTCTGTCTTTAAGACCAAATCCTGTTCAAGAAAGAAGAATAACAACGCCCCGCCAGTAATAAGAAAAAAAGTGGTAACAACCACCAATTTTGTCTGCACTGACAGTTTTACACGGTGCCTTTTGCGCACTGTTAGCCATGACTGAATATCATATATTACCGGAAAGCCTATACCGCCTGATATAATAAGCCCGCATATTATAAAATTAACAAGGATGCTGTTACTGTATTTCATCATATTGTCAGGGAATAACGAGAACCCCGCATTACAGAAGGCTGAGACTGAATGAAATATGCCATTATAAATCGCCTCCCAGAATGGTGATTCGTAATACCAGTAAACAGCAAGTACAATGGCACCTGCTGCCTCTATAACCAATGTAAAAAATATAGTGCTTTTAACAAGAATCAGTATATCCCTTCTCGGTGTATGAGAAAACACATCCTGCATAACCATTCGGTGCCTGAAGGGTATGCTTTTACCAAGCCACCTGAAAAGAAACACGGAAAAGGTCATTACTCCCAGCCCACCGATCTGTATAAGAAGCAGTATCACACACTGTCCGAACAGGGTGAAAGAGCTGCCTGTATCCACAACTGTAAGGCCTGTCACGCATACTGCGGATGTAGCGGTAAAAAATGCATTAATCCATGAAATATGCCCGATACGTAGAGATATAGGCAGCTTCAGCAGCAGGGTTCCGATGATAATAGTGAGAATAAAGCTGATCAAAACTAGAGTTGCAGGATGCAGCTTTAGAATTTGTTTTCGTATTTTCATTGTCCTTTACCTGTATTCATTGACGAGCAATCCGAACGATCGTATATCGGTTTCATACAAATCTTCAAATTTAGGCAATTATCGATATATATCCACTTAACTTATTATTTAAAGTTTAATTGCTAATAATGAATTTTTTTGCGGGGTAGCTTACTCTTGAATAACGAATTATGCAATAAAAACGATTTGGATAGTAAAAGGGGCAGCCATTTCCTCTTTTTTATATTGATTTGCTATTGGGGCAGTTTATGGCGAATGTTTCATACTTTAAAGTTAATAGGATATATATTCTGTTCTCAGGATTTACAGGGACGTGTTTCTTCCGGATTGGTTTTTATACAACCTTTTGTTAACTCATCAATCTCGACACGATTTAATGTCTCTTTCTCCAGAAGGGCATTTGCTATCCGGTGAAGTATCTCCAGGATATCGTGCTAATAAGTCGTGATGCATTTTTATATGCCGTGATTACAATTTTGCTGACCTCTTCATCAATTATTTTTGCTGTCAATAGGTGCCTACATAGGCTTGATAATGCTGCTATCCAATCTCAACCATTGTTATCGATTCTGCATCTCCCTGTCTCTGCTCTTTTCTGCGAGCCTTTCAGTCTCATCTTTAAATAGGATGAGGGTCAGGGGGCAGGGGTACTGATTTATGTCTGCATATTGACAATCGGATTGGTTGCATTGAACAAACATCTCTTTTTTCGCATTGATACTCAAGGAGATTTTATTCTTCAAACTGATTTCAACATCCTCAGATACAACATTACAAAAATAGTCTTTTGCTCGTCCTTTTGCCAACAGATGGCTCCTTTCTTTCAGGGGATGGTGAAAATTCCTGAAATTAAAATTTCAGGAACATCTCCCCTGATCTTTTACTGTTTTTAAATTATTAACCATTTCAACAGGTTATCAATTAGTGTCACCTTTCTCATTGGCGTCAATTAACTCCTGATTGTTTTTTCCCTGTCGACGGTCAAGCTTTTCTTTCGCTTTCTTCTTCCGCTCCCTCTCCTTTAACTGTTTTTTAAAGGTATGGGCATTTTGTTTAGTCATGATACTCCTTTTAATAATCTTAACATATGATGATTCTTTTAACAAAATTGTTAATGATTATACAGGAAAATAATCTGTGATATTCATTTAAATGAAAGTATCTCCAACTTTTTTAACTAAAGATATTTTTTTCCTGGACGCCTTTTCCATTATGATCAGCAGTCTTTCCAATTTCATGATATCTTTTTCCAAAAAACCCCTTTCCTGGGTTAATTTTTTCTGTGCTATCTCGTCTTTGCTTTTCTCTGCCTTTATCATGCCTGAATTCACTTTATGTAAAACATTTTTTTTTGTTAATAATCTACTTTGAATTTGTTTTATAGATGACATGTGATTTTCCTATTAAAATGTTATTTGATAACCGGTTATTATTACCCTAAAATTCTATTTTTTATTATAAGATTTGTGGGTAATATATTGTGCCGTGGCTTATCCATTCATCAATAGCCACTTTGTCAAATCGCCATACCCTACCGACTCGGAAACAAGGGATTTTCCCCTCCTTTGATAATTTACATATTGTTATTTCATGTAATCGAAGATACTTCGCTATTTCTTTAGTAGTAATGATCTGTGCCATAATCCACTCTCCTTTATAGCCTGGAAAGAACATCCGTCTTCCACAGAACTCTTGATTCATACTTTTAATAAATTAAGCTGTAATTCAATTTTTTTATGTATAGATCCTGAATAACCATTTCTTCCTGTAAGGTTATTCAATCGTTGATCAATAACGTATTGATTTCACCATAGCTCAATGTCTCTTTTTCCAACAGTGCATCAGCTATCCTGTTAAGGGCTCCCAGGTTATCATTAATGAGCCTCAATGCTTTTTTGTATGCAGTGATAACGATATCCCTGACTTCATTATCGATCATTTTTGCTGTCAACTCACTGTAATCGCTGTGCTGCGTATTTTCTCGTCCCAGGAATATCTGCGCTTTTTTCTTACCAAAGGTAAGGGGCCCCAGATTTTCACTCATACCATACTCACATACCATCTTTCTTGCCAGATCAGTCGCCCTTTTTATATCGTTCTCTGCACCGGTTGTCTGAGCATTCAATGCTATCTCTTCAGAAACCCGGCTGCCCATTGATATACATATAATGCCTTCCAGATAATCGTATGGATAAATGTGTTTTTCGTCCATGGGCAGTTGCCAGGTAAGGCCAAGCTTCCTTCCTCTGGGAATAATTGTCACTTTATGTATGGGGTCTGCATTGGGAAGAAGCATGGCGAGTAGAGCATGCCCCGCTTCATGATAGGCAGTTGTCTTTTTATCTTGATCACTGATGACCATGCTTTTGCGGGCAACTCCCATCATTACCTTGTCCCTCGCTTCTTCAAAATCCGCCATTTCCAGACTTTCTTTATTATTTCTGGCTGCCATGATGGCGGCCTCATTTACCATATTTTCAATATCAGCGCCTGTAAAACCTGGGGTACCTCTTGCGAGGATATTTATGTCAACATCGCCTGACATTGGCGTTTTTCGTGAATGAACTTTTAGTATCCCGATTCTTCCTGATATATCAGGCACAGGAACAACAATCTGTCTGTCAAATCGCCCAGGCCTCAACAGCGCAGGATCAAGTACATCGGGTCTGTTTGTGGCAGCAATAAGGATTACACCCTCATTTGATTCAAATCCGTCCATCTCAACAAGAAGCTGGTTGAGCGTTTGTTCTTTTTCATCGTGACCTCCTCCCAGGCCAGCACCTCTTCGCCGGCCCACTGCATCTATTTCATCAAGGAATATAATACAGGGTGCATTCTTTTTGCCCTGTATAAAAAGGTCCCTTACCCTTGATGCGCCAACCCCTACAAACATCTCTACAAAATCAGATCCGCTTATACTTAAAAACGGCACACCTGCCTCGCCGGCGATAGCCTTTGCCAGCAGGGTTTTTCCTGTTCCAGGGTCTCCTACCAGAAGAATCCCCTTTGGAATTCTTCCCCCGAGCCGCGTAAATTTTTCAGGGTTCTTAAGAAAGACTATGATTTCCTGTAATTCTTCTCTTGCTTCATCAATCCCTGCCACATCATCAAAGGTTATCTTTTTTTGAGAGGCTGACATGAGTTTTGCCCGGCTTTTTCCAAATGAAAGTGCACCCCCTACGCCGCTCTGATTCCTTCGCATAAAGAATATCCATACCCCTAACAATAAAAGCATAGGTATCCATGAAAGGAACATCATGTAAAGCGAATATCCTTTTTGAGGTAGGCCCGATATTATAACACCTTTATTTTTTAACAGTTTAATCAGGTCTGGATCATCAGGAACTTGCGTAGAAAAAGGCCCCTGAGAAGATACCCCTGAAATACTGTCTCCCTGTATGGTTACCTGACTGATACTTCCTTTATTAACCATGTTTAAAAATTCGCTGTAATTCAGGGATAGAATAGCTTCCTGCTGCTTGAATTGCCTGAATAGCGAGAACAGGATAAGAACGATAACAATCAGGATAGCCATATATTTATATTTTTGACCCACATTTATATTTCCTTTATATACTTAAAAATAAAAAACTTCATGCACCCTTTACAGGTTGTTTAGATTTCAATTAACTGTCTTCATGCAGTTAATCAATTCTTTGACATCAACAGTCACTATTCCCGTTTTAATATCAGATATGCCATAGGGAATGACCAGGTCATTATTGTGGAAAATCGCTCCGCAGGTATAAACAACATTAGGGACATATCCCTCTCGTTCTTCCTTGATAGGAGCGATTAAAGGTTCTTCAAGGCGTGCAATGACCTTTTCCGGGTTCTCAAGATCAAGCAGCATCGCACCGATACAATACTTGCGCATAGGCCCTACACCGTGTGTGAGTACAATCCAGCCCTTATCTGTTTCCAGGGGTGATCCGCAGTTTCCGATCTTAATGAACTCCCAGGGGCGTGACGGTTCCTGGATGATTCTGGTCTCCTGCCAGAAATGGATATTATCTGAGAACATGATGCGGTTATTTTCACCATCCTGTCGTGACAACATAACGAACCTGCCATCTATTTTACGCGGAAAAAGGGCCATCCCTTTATTTTGTATTGCCTTACCGTTGAGGGTAGTTATTTTAAATTTTATAAAATCCTTTGTTTCAATAAGCTGAGGAAGGATTTTAAACCCGTTGTAGGCTGTATATGTGGCATAATATGTAAATTCACCGGTATCACTATGAAATTGCACAAATCTGGCATCTTCAATACCCCTGCTTTCATTTTTCGATACAGGAAAAATGACCCGTTCAGATATTGCGTGATCCTGATCAAAGGCCACTTCATAGTTGGAATTGGCAAGCCAGTACATGATTTTAAAGGTCTGGTTCTGTCGTGCTTCCGGAAAAGCCGGAGATTCCTTAAGGTTACTGATCTTCTGCCTTAATTCATTATAGGTAAAATCTTCCGGTAATTGTCCAAGGATATGCGTTGTTACTTCGTTGTATGCCTCCATTTCATTGAGTTTCAGATGAAACAAATATTTTTCGTAAACCGGATTCAAATGGATTTCAGGCCTCTCGACAAAATCGCTGGTCGGATCAAAGATTATCCTGTTATCACGGTCAAGGATTCCGCTTCTAAATACAATTGATGAAATATGACCCTCACCGGTAGCCCGTAAACTCATAATAAAGCGCAGGCACCCCTTTTCCAGATGGCTTTGATCAGGGTGGAGAACTATTGAAGGGTTGAAAAGGGCGGCGGATTCAATTGAATACTCCATTGTAAAACAGGCGCCGATTAATTTTTTTTGAACATCATTAAGTATTATATCCTGGGGAAGATAATCTTTAACTTCATTCAGATGTTTTTTAAAAATATTGACGAGGTTTTTGTGCCGCTCGGAAAATTCTATCATTATCTGATTCAACAGATCTCCGGCCTCTGTTTCCGGCAACCTCATTATTCTATTAATTATTTTATGAATACTGGACACGTTATCCGGCAGATGAAGCCGGGTGATAACCCGTGATGTATCGCCTTTGATTTCATGTTCAAGCCTATTGACCTTCAGGTGATTTTGATTATTAGAATGCATATAAATATATCCTTTGTATGGCAGCCACTTCAGGCGTTATCATCAAATCGTCAAAGAAGCTATTACACAGGTCAACTGCGCGCCGGTAAAATGGTGAAACGATCACAAAATATTAATAACCCTTTAACTTAAACCTTTGCTTGTAAAGATGGCTGTTTCAGCAACTCGTCAGCATACAGATTTTGTAATGTCATAAGTGATAGCAGCCATTCAAGAGTTGATTCAGCGCCCTCATTCTGATTGATTCCGTCTGCCATCAGACCATCACGGCAACCGCCTGTTTTAGCATCATACAGCAGCATGTTCAGGTCATTGTTTCCTAAGAACCAGTTGAAACACATGACAGCGCTTTCAATCCACATTTTATCTCTGGTAACATTAAATGCCTCTACACATGCATCTATCATGGCATTGGCTTCTATTGGCTGCTGATCAAAACGGGCCTTTCGTCCTCCTTTTTCATACCATCCATTGCTGCCTATTGGAACAAAGTGACTGTCTTCAGTTTGGATTGAGAGCAGCCATTTAAGTGAGTTAAGCCCCATATCGGTCATTTCACTTTTCTGCATCCATTGACCGGAAAGCAGGAGAGCTTGTGGAAGTTTTCCGTTTGAATAATTCAGGGTATTTTCCAGCCATGGCCAGTCGTGAGTACTATTGTTTTTAAACTGACCATAAAGTCTTTCTGCAAGAATTTCCCTTATTCTGCGCACATCACTATCGCCGGAGAATTTTTTAAGGTAGGCATGCATGCCTACAAGACAAAAGGCAATGGCCCGGGGAGAATGAAAATTTTCAACGGCCCTTATTGCCTTGTTGAAAAGAGTTGTGCTTATAGCGAGATGACCGGGATCATCAAGAAAGGCGACAGACTTTCCAAGACACCAGAGCACTCTTCCATGGGCATCTTCAGAACCAACATCCTCCAGCCATTCGCGTGAATAGGTCATAAAATTTCTGAAACGGCCATTCTTTTCATTGTACGAATATAGCAAAAATCCAAGATAATGACCTGTTAGATAAGAAAGCCCCTGGCCGTTTGTTGGAAGGTATTTCTGGCCCATAGCAGCGACCAGAAGCGCTCTTGCATTATCATCAGTGCAATAGCCATGTGTTCGATCAGGAATTGTATAATTCGCATGCTGCATGATACCGGTATCGTCAGTAAATGCCTTCATATGATCAAGCTTGAGCTCAGGAAGATCATAATTTGTGATAGCCTTGATGTTCTCAATATAAGAATAGCGGGGACGAGGATTTCTTGTCCGGTTTTGCTTCACTTCACAAAAAACCTGAAGATATTTTTTGGAAACCTCTTTCCAGATCGCCTGACGGCTGAAGGTATAGGCCTTTTTACGTATGCTATGCCTCTCGACATCATTATCCAGAAGATAGGTAATTTTATCCGATATGGCATCCTGATTATTGAATGGCACAATTATACCTCGTCCTTCATCCAGCATTTCAGTGGCATACCAGTAAGGGGTTGAAATAACAGCCTTGCCAGTTCCCATGGCGTAGGCAAGTGTACCGGAGGTAATCTGGGCCTCATCCATGTAAGGGGTTATATAAATATCCGCAATACCCAGGAATTCACATAACTCCTTGAGCTCAACAAAACGGTTCTGAAAAATTACATGATCACTGATATTAAGTTTACGAACGAGCTGTTGAAGCATAATCCGGTAGGCATCCCCCTGGGACTTCAGGATTTGGGGATGAGTAGCGCCCAGTATAATGTAAACTATATCAGGGTGTTTCTTAATTGCAGCAGGAAGGGCCCTCAATACATTTTCAATGCCCTTATTTGATGAAAGGAGCCCAAAAGTAAGCAGAACCTTTTTACCCTCCACACCAAACTTGTCTTTATGAAAACTGGGATCAATAAAAGGTGTATCAGGGATACCATGATGGATAAATGTAATTTTCTCGTCAGGCACGCCATAGATATCCTTGAGAAACCCAAATGCCATATGGCTCATAACCACCAGTTTGTCGGAAAGATCAGCAAGCTTGCACATAACATCCCGATATTCAGGTGCAGGGTCCTTCAAAACAGTGTGTAATGTCGTAACAACAGGCATGCGTAAATCACTTAAAAGTCTGAGCAAGTGACTGCCAGCCGAACCACCGAAGATGCCGAATTCATGCTGTACACAAACAATGTCCGGCTGACTGATATTGAGAAATTGTGATGCTGTAATGTAGTCATTTAATTTATTCCTGTTTATCTCAAAACGAACTTTTTCAGGGTAAGAATATCCTTCAGGTATATCGTTCATGGCTATAACCCAATTATATATTTCAGGAACAGCCATTGACAGGCCATTTGTCAGGTCGGTAGTAAAGGTTGCAATGCCACACTGGCGTGGCTGATAATTCCCTAATACTGCGATTGAATCGATTCCCTCATATTTTTTTTTAATGGATGTCATTATTTTTCCTCAATATTTATACAGTCAAGATTGTTCATTAAAACAGGATTGCAAAACCCTGACCAGTCATACCTATGATAGCGTTGTTACCTGATATTCGGGTTGCAAATAACAGGGCTCGGAATTATCAGAGACGCCTTTCATCATCGATAGAAAATCAGCATATGACTTTCGATTCAGTTGAAGATTGCGCCTGTATGAAAGATTACTTATCAGGCTCATCATTATTTCACGGTTTAGTATGAAATTTCTACATGTTCTGACTATAATCCCTGGTATAGAATAAAAAGCGCTGTCGCAAGAGACCATTTCATCTATAATCTCTTCAAGTGACAAATTTTTATAGCGAGCTACAGGATAGGTCAGTGTGTAATATTTCCAGTCTTGAGGAAACTTATCAAGTGCGATACGTCTTTCCGATTTCATCTGATCCCATAGGCGTGTACCTGGCAAAGGTGTTAGAAACAGGGTATTAAGACAATCAATGCCATATTGTCTGGCCACATCTGCTGTTTTTCTGCCAATGCCTGCTTTATCAATGTCAAGCCCGATGATAAATGAACCCACAACAACTATGTGATGCCTTTGTATACGCTTTACAGAAGCCCTGAAGTCACGATTTTTCTGAAGGTTGAATTTTTTTCCGATTTCCTTTAATCCCTCAGTTGAAGGAGATTCAAAACCAATAAATACGCCTTTGCATCCCGCCTTCGCAGCCAGTATCAGGAGCTCTTCATCATCAGCAAAGTTAATAGATGCCTGTGCAACCCACTCTTTTCCGAGATTCGCCCATGCCATAACCCGGAATAATTCCTTGGCCCGTTCTATGTGCCCCTTGCTTGTCCCGATAAGATTATCGTCAACAATCAAAACATGTTTTTCTTTTATTGACCTGAATTCTTTTATTACGTCAGGGATAGAACGCTGGCGGTATTGGGCGCCGTTAAAGGCTGTTACACTGCAAAAATTGCAGTTCAATGGACAGCCTCTGGTAGTCTGGATAGCACCAAAGGCATAGTCTTTTGATGTTAAATCATGCCTGGCCGGAGATACATTTTTTATCTCTGCCAGCCCTCCTTCATATATGCGCTGCAGGTCTCCATTCTTAGCATCCTCCAGAACCCTGGCCCAGACATTTTCCGCCTCGCCTGTAACAACAGCATCGACTTGCTCCATTACCTCATCAAGGCACATGGTCGCATGAATACCTCCCATGACAACCGGTATACCCTTATGCCTGAACCAGGCAGCCACTTCATAAGCACGGTTGGCCTGGGAGGTAAAGGCTGTGATACCCACAAGATCGGGCATCGTCATGGTACTGTAATCAGGCACGCCAAGATTTTCATCAATAATTGATATATCCCACTCTTTGGATGTCAGGCCAGCCAGAACCATAAGACTGAGCGGCTTCCATACGCGATATCTGTTCCACCTGCTCTCTCTGATATTTACAATGCTGACGAGCGGATTGGATGGGTTTATTAGGTAAAGTTTCATAATGCAATATTTTCTCCCTGGCCTTTATGTATATGTCCTTCATGCAGCATCATTTGTATTAAACTGCTGATTATTAACTTTTTAAGTAACTGCCGCTTCAGTAGTCAGAAGAAGGCCAGCAATGGAAGCTGCATTTTGAAGCGCAAACCGCTCTACCTTGGTAGGATCAATAATCCCTGCAATCATCATGTCTTCATATTCACCTGTTTCTGCATTAAATCCGAACCCATCTTTATGACTAATAACATGTTGAACAACAACAGATCCTTCAAAACCGGCATTATTTGCGATCTGCCTTAGAGGCTCTTCCAGTGCCCGTTTAATAATATTGGCGCCGAGCTGCTCTTCACCTGTAAACTTTATCTCTTCAAGGACCTTCATGGCCCTTATATATGCCACGCCACCTCCCGGGACAATGCCTTCTTCTACTGCTGCACGGGTGGCATGAAGCGCATCATCAATCCTGTCTTTTTTTTCTTTCATCTCAGACTCGGTAACTGCCCCAACATTTATAACCGCTACACCCCCAACTAATTTGGCCAGACGTTCCTGCAACTTTTTTTTGTCATAATCTCCTTTTGTCTCTTCTATTTGTGTCTTGATCTGCTTTACCCTTCCTGCCAGTTCCTGAGCATTGCATTTTCCATCGATAATAGTTGTGTTTTCATTGCCAATGGTGATGCGTCTGGCCTTACCCAGATCATTCAGTGTAATGTTTTCCAGTTTGTATCCCAGTTCCTCATTAATTACCTGCCCTCCTGTCAAAATAGCAATATCCTCCATAGTATCTCTTCGTTTATCACCATATCCGGGGGCCTTAACTGCTGCGCATTTGAGTGATCCTCTTATTTGATTTACCACCAGTGTTGCCAGGGCATCACCTTCAACATCCTCTGCTATAATCAAGAGAGGCTTGCCATCTTTTGCCACCGCTTCCAGAATGGGTAATAGCCCCTGCATATTTTTGATCCTTTTTTCATGTAAAAGTATATAAGGCTCCTCAAGATCAACTGTCATCTTCTCAACATCTGTTATAAAGTATGGGCTCAGGTACCCCCTGTCGAACTGCATCCCCTCTACAACCGTGAGGGTTGTCTCTATTCCTTTTGCCTCCTCCACTGTAATAACACCATCCTTGCCTACTTTTTCCATTGCCTCGGCAATGATATCCCCTATGGCCTTATCATTATTAGCCGAGATTGTTCCGGTCTGGGAGATTTCAATTCTACCCTTTACAGGTTTCGATATCTTTTTCAGTTCTGCAACAACCAGATCAACTGCCCTGTCTATGCCCCTCTTTATATACATAGGATTAAAACCTGCTGCCAATAGTTTAACCCCCTCACGATATATTGCCTGGGCAAGGACAGTGGCGGTTGTGGTACCATCTCCTGCAATATCAGAGGTCTTTGAAGCGACTTCCTTTACCATTTGTGCCCCGATGTTTTCAAACCGATCTGAAAGTTCAATCTCCTTTGCAACGGTAACCCCGTCCTTGGTGATCCTGGGAACGCCCCATGATTTTTCAATAAGCACATTCCGGCCTTTGGGCCCCAGCGTGACCTTCACTGCGTCTGCCAGTGTGTTCACACCTTTCATCATCTTTTCTCTTGCCTTTACGGCATACTCAATCTTCTTTACAGCCATTACTTAAATCCCTCTGTCAGACTTCCATAATTCATGGAATATCGTCCTGTATCAGATCAATTGATTGATCTTTTCATTATATGATCGATCCACTCCTACATCTCCTGTTGGATTTGTTCTTTTTCAATTTTGTCAGTTTGTTCTTTGCTTAATAGTGCCATATTTTCTTTTAATTTATTGTTCTCCCGATTCAAGCTTCTCAAATGAAGAGATTTCTTTACCATCCTTGGAAACGTCAGAATCGCAACAATGGCCCCGCCAATTAAAGAGGAATAAAAGATCAATGCTGTAATAGACATCTGGAGATTCCAGAAGATAAATTTTACCCCTAAAGGCATACTGTTTTGTATCCCGGTTATAATAATTACAAGGAAGAGTAAAAAGGTAATGATTAATAAAAAATACATAAGTTCTCTCCTATTATCCCGGCTTTGATCATTACACGAATAGACAGGAGGAGTAAAAATATGATATTTGCAGTATTTATTTTCCGGGATATTTCCTTCTGTCTATTTTTCCTACTGTTTTTTTTCTTCCTCTACATTGGGTGCCTCTTCCCTCATCTTTTTTTCGGCTCTTGCCAGAAGCTCGGCTGTATTTTTTTTAAGGTCTTTTATTCCTCCGGAACGTTGAAATGCTATAATTGCAACGATCAGGGCTATGATGGCGATGATAAAACTTAAAATGTTCATGATCTGCTCTCCTTTTAAAAGGTTAGTAAAAATAGTGACCTGCGTTCATATGGATTCATATCTGATGCCAGCCAGTTCTTTGTATTATATGCCTATTGCTGAAAGCTGAATGCTGATGGCTGACCGCTTTCATACAAAAACATCAGTTTT
>CAZCMD010000046.1:0-28310 GCA_964499695.1 uncultured Desulfatiglans sp. | reverse complement strand
TCCTTTTTTTATGCGACAGGTAACAGGGTAGGATATTCAGCGCATATCGATGCGGAGATATCAAAGTGTTTATTTCAGGATATGATGGAAGAGGCAAAAATAAAGACCTATCTCCACTCCTGGGGAACAGAGCCCATAATGGAGGGAAACAAGGCCAGGGGTGTAATCTTTGAGAGCAAATCAGGCAGGCAGGCGGTGCTTGCAAAGGTTGTTATCGACTCCACAGGTGATGGTGACCTTCTGCCATATGCCGGTGCAGAGTTTGAAACCCATATAGAACGTACGATGAGGATAGCAAACCTCTCCTTTTCTTACTGGATAGATAATGTTGATCTGAAAAAATATACGGAATATAAAAAATCAAATGCAAAGGAACTCTCTGCCAAACTGGGTGAACTGAAAAAACTTGGCGGGAAAGCCGGTTTTCTTACAAGCAACCTGAAAAACCAGGAGAATGTGGTCTGGTGCTTTCCCCGCTACGCAAATACATGTCAGTATGATGTAGAGGAGCTTACGCGTGTAGAGTTTCTAGGCCGTAAAGAGATGCTGATAACACACGATTATTACAAAAAAAATATTCCAGGTTTTGAAAAGAGCTTCATAGTGCTCTCAAATATGCAGCTCGGCACCCGCGGGGGCAGGCGGGTTGTCGGAGACTATGTTGTCAAAAAAGAGGATATGCAAGCCAAAACCCCATTTAATGACACCATTGCCATATTCCCCAACCTGGATGATAAAAATCCCTTAATGTACATGCCCTACCGCTGCCTGATACCGCGCAATGTAGACAATATGCTGGTTGCATGCAGGGCATTTTCATCAGATGCTGTAATCAATGACTCCTTCAATTTGATACATCATTGTGTTTCGCTCGGAGAGGCTGCCGGTGCAGCAGCAGCACAGGCGGTTAGTGCTGGTATAGATTTGAGAAAAATCGATATCAAGGCCTTACAGGCCACGTTAAAGAAGCAGGGTGTAATCCTGCCAGGTTAATTACTGCCCATCCAGAAATAGGTAAATTCTGGATGGGGCTTTCAGTCCCGCTCCAGCGGGATCAGCTAACTCTTTGGTTTTAAATCTTTTTGCTGAACGCTGAGGGCTGGGCACTTGAATTCAAAAAATCTTTTTTTGAATGAAGACGTGAGAATAAGATATTTATTATTTTTTTAAGAGGAGTTTTGATCATGAAATCGCAAAAAGAAAAGGGCATAACACGGCGTGAATTTTTCAGGAATACAACAAAGGGGGCCGCTGTTATTGCAATTGGCGCAGGGGGAATGGCTCTCTCTGCATCAGCAGAAACCGCTGATCCGGCTCAAAAGATATCAGGGAAGACAGTCAAAGAGGCTGCAAGGGAGACAAAGGTATGCCGCACAGCAGATGTTGTGGTTGTGGGTGGCGGCCCCGGTGGCATCGGGGCGGCGCTCGCAGCGGCCAGGAGCGGCGCAGATACTGTCCTTATAGAAAGATACGAGCACCTTGGCGGCATGGGCACGGGCGGGCTTGTTACCATTATCCCCAACCTGAGTGATTTCAGCGGTAAACAACAGATAGCAGGTATTACCCAGGAGTGGATAGACAGGCTTAACAAAAGGGAGGCCGCTGATTTTCCCAAGAAAGAGCACTGGGGTTCGGATGATAAAAAGCTTGTAGCATATTATCAGAAACGCTCCTTTTTTAATATACGTGAGCAAAGGGTAATATACTCCGCGCATATAGATGCAGAGATATCCAAATGCATTCTGCAGGATATGATGGAGGAGGCTAAGGTAAAGACATACCTCCATGCCTGGGGAACAGAGCCCATAATGGAGGGCAACAAGGCCAGGGGCGTTATCTTTGAGAGCAAGTCAGGAAGGCAGGCAGTGCTTGCAAAGGTTGTTATAGACTCCACCGGAGATGGAGACCTTCTGCCCTATGCAGGGGCCGATTTCAAGATGGATATAGAACGCACAATGAGGATTGCAAACCTCTCATTTTCATACTGGATAGACAATGTTGACCTAAAAAAATATGAGGATTACAAAAACGCCCACGCCAAGGAGCTGACAGATCATATGCGTGAGGTCAGAAAGGCCGGGGGGCATGGCGGGTTCCTTACCAGCAACCTGAAAAACCAGGAGAATGTAGTATGGTGTTTTCCCAGGTATGCAAATAAAAGCCAGGTGGATGTAGAGGAGCTTACCCGTGTTGAGTTTCAGGGCCGGAAAGATATGCTCATAACCCACGATTATTTCAAAAAGAATATTCCCGGTTTTGAAAAGAGCTTCATCGTCCTTTCAAACCCTCAGCTCGGCACACGCGGGGCAAGGCGCGTTGTGGGAGAACATGTGGTCAGTGAAAATGACATGAATACAGATATCCCCTTCACTGACACTGTTGCAATATTCCCTGATGTTGATCGCGGTAAAAATTCTATAAAATACCCTGTTACATACATGCCATACCGCTGTATGATACCGGCAAAGGTGGACAATATGCTGGTTGCATGCAGGGCATTTGCATCTGAGATGATTGTAAACGAATACTTTAACCTGATACCCCACTGTATTGCCCTTGGCGAGGCGGCAGGAGTAGCTGCGGCCCAGGCCATAGCCGACAACGTGGACTTAAGAAAGATAGATATCAAGGCATTGCAGGCAACCCTTAAAAAGCGGGGCGTAATCCTGCCGGGTTAAGGATACATTGGCGCAAATAGAATATCGTATATTTTCACCACAGAGACACAGAGTTCACAGAGTATTTGTAAATTTTTCTCCGTGACCTCCGTGGTTAATTATAACAAGAAGGGTACAGGGGAGGGAAATGGGGTTTTCCGGAATAATAATAAAAAGAGATAGCCTGCGCATGTATGTGAGACTGGCATGCCTGCTGATTGCAGTTGTTTTACTTTTGCCATTTCCTTTCTGGACTCACACTTCAAGGATATTTGTCCAGGCAAGCCCCTTTGTCACAATATGTACAATACTTGCCGGAGGGGCATTATGGCTGGGATCGATTCTGGGTATCTGTTTTTTAGTGATATCCCTGTTCAGGAAGCGGTTTTTCTGCCGCCATGCATGCCCTGTCGGCCTGATTCTTGACACTGTTACAGCCATCAGACCATCTGTTAAGCCCTGGTGGAAAGGCGCTCCCTCCATAGGCAGATACATCGTGCTCTTAACCCTTGCGGGTGCAATAGTCGGATATCCCCTTTTTTTATGGATGGACCCACTGGCATTATTGAACAGTGCCTTTTCTGTCTATAAGGCGTCAGGATTATCCGCTGTTTTAATTTCCGTGTCAGGCATGGTGATACTTATTCTGCTGGCGATCACTTCGGGAAGCCTCTGGTGCGCCCGTATATGCCCTCTGGGTGCAACACAGGATCTCCTTGATGATGCAGCCTCTCTTTGCAGAAAATTTATAAAAAGGCCGGAAACAGACACAGAGGCAAAAAACAGTTTTAAAGAGCTGCTTCCATCCACGCGCAGGGTCTTTATCGCAATTGCAGCAGGGGTGGGGTTAGGCATCCTGGCAAAAAAAACCGGATATGCAGAGACCAGGGATTCCCTGCTGCGTCCGCCAGGCGCAATTAAAGAGGATGAATTTACCGGGCTCTGTTTACGATGCGGTAACTGCGTCCGTGCCTGCCCTTCCGGGATCATACATCCTGATACAGGAGGGTCAGGGATACTGGGATTATTGACACCGGTAATCAGGTTTAATAAAGAATACTGCAATGAAAAGTGCAATGCCTGTACAAAGGCATGCCCGAGCGGGGCATTACAGCACCTTGATCTGGAGCAGAAGAACAGATATGTTATAGGTCTTGCAAGGGTGGACAAGTCTCTGTGCCTGTGGGGTATGAGCGACTGCAACACCTGCATACGCGCCTGCCCTTTTGAGGCAGTAAAGGTTACATGGGATGAAGAGGCATATGAATCATTTCCTGCTGTTGACCCGAATAAATGCAATGGCTGCGGCGCATGTGAGGCGTTATGCCCGACAGGAGACATCAAGGCAATAAGGGTATGGAAAAATAAAGGAACAAACTAATTATTTAAATGGAGGTATCACCAGATGATAAAGCAAATCATGACCGTTATAACAATCCTTGCAGCGATATTAATACTGCCAGGCTGCACAGGTTCAGATAAAGATGACGGCACCATTACAGTAGGATTCTCACAGATAGGTGCGGAAAGCGCATGGCGGGTGGCCAATACAGAATCCATACAGAGCGAGGCAGCAAAAAGACCAAATATCAAACTGATCTTCTCTGATGCCCAGCAGAAGCAGGAGAACCAGATAAAGGCTATAAGAAATTTTATTGCCCAGGGTGTTGATGTTATCGCATTTTCTCCTGTTGTTGAAACAGGATTCGAGGCTGTGCTGCGTGAGGCCAAGGATGCGGGTATCCCGGTTATCCTGATTGACCGGGGTGTGGATGTGCAGGATGACTCCCTCTGGGTGGCATTTATGGGGTCAGACTTTGTTGAGGAGGGCCGCAGGGCCGCTCGCTGGCTCATCGAAAAGGGCTACACGGATGTAAAGATAGTGGAACTGCAGGGTACAGTCGGTTCAGCCCCTGCCATAGACAGGAAAAAGGGCTTTGAGGAGGTTATAAAAGATCATCCCGGAATGGTGGTAATCAAAAGCCAGAGCGGTAATTTCACGCGCTCAGGCGGTAAGGAGATCATGGAGGCATTTCTTAAAACCGAAGGTAAAAATATCAATGTGCTCTTTTCACATAATGACGACATGGCCATAGGCGCCATACAGGCAATAGAAGAATACGGCCTTGTCCCGGGAAAAGATATAATCATTGTCTCCATTGATGCGGTCCGTGGCGCCTTTGAGGCCATGGTAGAAGGGAAGCTTAACTGTACTGTTGAGTGCAGCCCGCTCCTTGGGCCACAGCTATTTGATGCAGTAGAGGCGCTGGCAAAAGGTGAATCTGTCCCTAAAAAGATAGTAACAGAAGAGGGAGTGTTTCCGCAGGAGGTTGCGGCTGAGGTTATAGGCAGCAGGAAGTATTAATAATGTCTGAATTGCTTGAAATCAGGGGCCTGAGCAGGAGCTTCCCCGGCGTCAAGGCACTTGACGCCGTTGATTTCACCCTGAGGAAGGGAGAAATCCATGCACTCATGGGTGAAAACGGCGCGGGAAAATCCACCCTGATAAAAGTTCTAACCGGTGTTTATAAAAAAAACAGCGGGTCTGTTAAGCTTGAAGGAAAAGACTTTGAGGCATCCTCCCCCATGGATGCAGCCAGCAAAGGCATCAGCACTGTTTATCAGGAAATAAATCTGCTCCCCAATCTTTCTGTTGCGGAAAATATATTTATAGGCCGCCAGCCCATGAAAGGGTTCAACATAGACTGGAAGGCCATAAACATGAATGCCAGAAATGCCCTCGCCAGACTGGATATAGACATGGATGTAACCCGCCCTCTCTCTTCATTCTCCACCGCAATCCAGCAGATGGTGGCCATTGCAAGGGCACTGGATACAAAGGCCAAAATCCTTATCCTGGATGAACCAACATCCAGCCTGGACATGACAGAATGCAAAAACCTCTTTGCCACAATGCAGAAGCTCAAGGAAAGCGGCATCAGTATTATCTTTATCACACACTTCCTGGACCAGGTATATGAGACATCTGACAGGATCACTGTTTTAAGAAACGGCCAGTTCATAGGTGAATTCAAAACAGCTGACCTCCCCCGCTTTCAGCTCATATCAAAAATGCTTGGTAAAGATCTGGAGCAGGAGATTGTCTCATCAGGCAAACCTGTCGATGTTCATTCTGAAAAAAAACCCTTCATGGCACTTAATAATGTGGAAAGAAAAGGAGTCATCTTCCCATTTGATCTTAAAATGCATGAAGGTGAAGTCCTTGGCCTTGCAGGCCTCCTCGGATCAGGACGCACAGAGATGGCAAAACTGCTTTTCGGTGTTGATAAGCCCACAGGAGGAACAGTTGAAATCGATGACAGCCCGGTAACCATTAACTCTCCAAAACAGGCTATATCCCATTCAATTGCATTCTGTCCTGAAGACAGGAAAACTGAAGGCATTATCCCGGACCTTACAGTGAGAGAAAATATTGTTTTGCCCCTCCAGGCGAACAGAGGTTTTTTCAGGGGTTTATCACGAAAAGAGCAGGAAAAGATAACAGACCGTTATATAGACCTGCTGAAGATAAAGGTATCCGGCAGGGAACAGAAGGTCGGGACCTTAAGCGGCGGGAACCAGCAGAAGGTGATCCTTGCCCGCTGGATGGCCATGAACCCCCGTCTTTTAATCCTGGATGAACCGACACGCGGTATTGATGTGGGCGCCAAGGCTGAAATTGAAAAGCTTATATTCAGGTTAAGGGAAGAAGGCCGAAGCGTACTCTTTATCTCCTCGGAGCTTGAAGAGATTGTTCACATATGCAGCCGTGTTGCCATACTTAAAGACAGAAGAAAGCTGGGAGAGATATCGGGCGAAGCGATATCTGAAGAAAAAATAATGGCAACCCTGGCTCAGGAACGGAGAGAAGAGATATGATCAGCCGGTTAAAAAAGAAATTTCCAGTTTTATTCTCCGGTTCTTCTGAACAGGGCATGCTTTATCCCCTGCTTGCCTTTGCAGCCATACTTTTATTTAATCTCATCTTTACGGACGGTTTTTTCAGGATAGAGATTAAAAACGGACACCTGTTCGGCTCATTGATAGATATATTCAACAGGGGTGCGCCGGTTATCCTGATTTCAATAGGCATGACACTCGTTTACGCCACTGGCGGCGTTGATCTTTCAGTCGGGGCAATCATTGCCATCTCAGGGGCCATGGCAGCACAGTTGATCCGGCCAGATTATGTAAAAGGCATCCTTGAATACGGGGATCAGACTTCCCTGACCATCGTGCTTCTCATCCCCCTGGCCCTCGCTGTGATCCTCGGGCTATGGAATGGTTACCTTGTGTCATACATTGGCGTGCAGCCCATTATCGCTACACTTATTCTCATGACAGTGGGCAGGGGAATTGCTCAGCTTATCACACACGGGCAGATTATTGTGTTTGAGCATCCGCCCTTCCAGTTCATGGGAAGCGGGTTCTTTCTCGGGCTCCCCTTCCCTGTCATACTTGTGATTCTCCTCTTTATTCTCACCTGGGCACTTACCAGAAAAACCACCCTGGGGCTTTTCATAGAGGCATCAGGCGCGAATGCCCTTGCAAGCCATTATATGGGTATACCGGTAAAGCTTATCAAAACCTTCACCTATGGTTTTTCCGGATTCTGCGCAGGTCTGGCAGGCCTGATCATTACTGCGGATATAAAGGCTGCTGATGCAAACAATGCAGGTATCTTTATGGAACTGGATGCAATCGCTGCCGTTATTATCGGGGGAACCATAAACGGCGGACGCTTTTCAATGGCCGGGGCTGTCATAGGTGCACTTATAATCCAGTCCCTGACTACAACTATTATTACACGCGGCGTTCCGCCACAGGTAGTGCTGGTCTTTAAGGCGGGCATTATTATCATGGTGGCACTGATCCAGTCCAAAAAACTGCGTGATCAGCTCTCGCAGCTTATAAATACCGGAGAGAAAGCATAATGAAATTCCGCCTGGACCAAAAAAACATCCCTTTACTGGCAACCTTTCTGGTATTCATCCTGCTCTATCTCTCAGGCGCATTTGCCTACAATGGCTTTTTTTCACTCCGGGTCTTTATTAATCTTTTTATAGATAACGCATTTGTCGGCATCATTGCTGTCGGCATGACCTTTGTTATCATATCCGGTGGGATCGATCTTTCTGTTGGCTCTCTTGTTGCATTTACCGGTGTATTGAGCGCAAACCTGCTCTCACACACAGACATACCGCCAATTATGGTTATATTTATCTGCCTCTTCTGCGGTGCAGTGCTGGGTTTTGCCATGGGGAGCCTGATACACTGTCTTGAAATGCCGCCCTTTCTTGTTACTCTTGTGGGGATGTTCCTGGCACGTGGTTTGTCCTTCGTGATAAGCCTTGACTCTGTGCCCATCCGAAACGAGCTGTTTCTCACTATCTCAAAGGCATCTATTCCACTGGGTAATGGGATCAGGCTGCCTGCCTATGCGGTTACTTTTATTGTAATGGCGCTGATTGGTGCATACATCCTGCATTATACACGTTTCGGCAGAAATATTTATGCAATAGGGGATAATGAAAAATCGGCTCTCCTCATGGGTCTTCCGGTGGGAAGGACAAAAATCCTTATATACACCATTAACAGCACCATCTGTGCAGCTGGGGGGCTGGTCTATTCCCTCTATACCCTTGCAGGATATCCGCTTGCCGGCACAGGGCTTGAACTGGATGTAATTACCGCTGTTGTTATCGGGGGAACCCTTTTAACAGGCGGTGTGGGCTTTATGGAGGGGACAGTCATCGGTGTCATGATCCTGGGGCTGATCCAGACCATCATAACATTTCAGGGGAACCTGAGCACCTGGTGGACAAAGGTCTTTATCGGTATTCTTTTGTGTATTTTCATTTTATTGCAGAGATATATTTCATCAGGCAGGCTTAACAGGCTGCACAGGCATTAGGATCAGGGATAAAAGAAAAATTCTCCGGGAACGTGACATTGTCCATTTGGATGAGATGGCATGATGAGGGAGATTAAAAAAAGTTACATTGTGCGTGTAATAAATTCTAAAACATATATAAACGGAGGTTACCTGCATGACTAACTGGCATGACTATGTAGACAGGGAAGGAACAACCCCCTCCTGGGCTTACCCGGTTGACTATGAAAAAGAAAATCAGATTGAGACAGACGTCCTAGTTATAGGCGGAGGTATAGCCGGATGCTGGGCAGCAATAAGTGCTGCAAGAAAGGGAGTCAGGGTGGCACTGGTGGAGAAGGGGGATACGGTAAGAAGCGGTGCAGGCGGTCCCGGATGCGACCACTGGGGCCAGTGCCCTGCCAATCCGCACAGCAAAGTCGATCCGGATGAATGGGCCAAAATAATAGCTGAACATCCGGGGACCATGGCCGAGGTGCCCAAAAGCATGCCTGAAATTTCCTATGGAAACGGCATCGCAAGCCAGATCCAGTGCCGTGAGAGTTATGATACCCTTCTTGAAATGGAACAGATGGGCGGTCAGATCAGGGATATTCATGATGAATATGTAGGGGCCGAAGGCAGGTATGATGATACCAAATTTATGATTTCACCCCGCACCAGCCCCAATCATGTCAATGAGATTGTTATACGCATCTGGGGAACAACCTTTAAACCCGCCTTAAAAAAAGAGTGCCAGAGACTGGGGGTAAAGATCTTTGACAGGGTCATGGTCACGAGCCTGTTGACCGAGAACGGGCAGCAGGGTTCAAGGGCTATAGGCGCAACCGGCTTTAATAACCGTACCGGTGAGTTCATGATCTTCAAATCAAAGGCCTCTGTACTTGCGGCTGCAGGTGATTTTTACATGTGGATGCTAAACACAGAGCATGCCGGATGCCGTCAGTTCCGTTCCCGCAATGCAACCGGCGACGGCTTGGCCATGGCCTGGAAGGCAGGAGCAGAGCTTGTTTTAATGGAAAAAACCGTACCCCTCATGCTGGGTACAGGGTACAAGCATAACTGGTATGGAGGTGCAGGAGACGCCAGCTATGAAAACCTTCAGCTTGTGGATGCCAACGGCAAAAAACTCCCCTGGCCTACACAGGGCTGGGCTGATGGAGGCGCAATGTTCCCGCCCCCTGATGTTCTGGCGTCCATCCGAAAGGGTATTTTAAAAGGCGAATGGGCACTTCCCTTTTACGGTGACTTTCCCGGTATGTCTGATATTGAGCGGCGAACAACATGGGATCTCATGCTCGGTCAGGAATCGACAACAAAGATTATTACAAGCAGCTATGAAAGGGCAGGATTCGATCCGTCCAGACATCTGCTTCAGAATTATGCCTTTATCGAAGGTGAAAATCACTCCCAGTGGCGGACTGCGAGAGGTGGAGGGCCGATAGTGGACTGGAATCTCAAGACAACTCTCGACGGCCTGTATGCTGCCGGAGTACAGCTCTTTTCATTCGGTGATCACAGTTTTGCAGCCACGACAGGCAGGTATGCAGGCCGCAAGGCAGCAGACTACGCGGCTCAGACCAATCAACCAAAAATATGCAGGGAACAGGTCGATCTTGAAAAGGCCCGTGTCTATGCACCGATAAAACGTTCAAGCGGTATCGAGTGGAAAGAACTGAACGCCGGGATCGCGAGGACAATGCAGTACTTCTGCAGTGAATACAAGACAGAGCTCCTTTTTAACATGGGTCTTGATACCCTTAAGGAGATAGAAGAGGTGTTTGTATCCAGGCTCTATGCCCATGATCCGCACAAACTGATGCGAAGCATCGAAGACCTCAGCATGCTGGCCCATGCGCAAATGGTGCTGCATGCCTCGCTGGCGCGCAAGGCAAGCAGCAGGGTCCTCAATTTTTACAGGATAGATTATCCGGAGATTGACCCAAAGGAATGGTCCAAGTTCGTGACAATAAGGCAGGAGGATGGCAAAGTCAAAACAGGTGAGAAACCATTAAGATACTGGGGTGACATGAAGAGGAGCTACGAGTCATATAACAGGGATTATAACGGCGTTTACAAGGCCGGATAAGGAGATCATCATGACACAGATAAAATTAAATGCCTTACCCAATATTACTACACCTAACACACAGGTCATATTCAACCCGGAGATATGTATCGGATGCAACCGGTGTGTCGAGGTCTGCCAGGTGGATGTATATATGCCCAATCCTGTGAAAGGTAATCCGCCGATCATTCTTCATCCTGATGAATGCTGGTATTGCGGATGCTGCGCAATAGACTGCCCCTGCCCCGGTGCCATAAATTTCAACTGGCCCTTACAGCAGAGAGGTTCATGGAAAGACAAGGTTACAGGAAAGGTGCACAGGGACAACGTTGCGTTACCATAAGGTATATTTTATCAGCTTAATACACCAAAACAGTTATTCTAACTTGTTTTGGATATTTATTAAAGAAATCGGGAGCACTGAAGATGAAAAATAAAAAGATAAACACAATACTGAAGTCTTTAATACTCATCAGTGTTATGATGATTTTTTACGGAGGCCACGCGGTTGCAGATGATCCTCCGAACACCGGTGAACTGAAGATTATTAGTGGCCCGCAAAATGCTGAAGATATCGTGCCTGTTGGTAATACAGAGTGGCTGGTTGCATCCGGTATGAACGGACAGGTTTCCAGGTCTGATATTAAAGGTCATATCTACCTTGTAAATCGCAAGGAAAAGACCTTTGAAGAATTTTTCCCCGGGAAAAACCCTATCTTTGATCACGATAAAAAGATGTTCAATGAATGCCCCAGACCGATAAACCCTGATAATTTTTCATCCCACGGCCTTGACATTAAAGAAGAGTCCCCCGGTCAATACCGGTTATATATGACGAGCCATGGAGAAAGAGAAGCCATAGAGGTATTCAATATAAATACCACGGGTGCAAAACCGGCAATCAGGTGGGTCGGATGCGTACCCTTATCAAAAGATATCATGGCAAACAGTGTTGCGATTCTTTCAGACGGAGGATTTGTTACTACCAAATTCCATGATCCGACCATTCCTAATTCCATGATGGGAATTGTCCAGGGAAAACTCACAGGCGGTGTCCATGAATGGCACCCTGGAGGAAGCGTTAAGGCTATACCCGGTACGGAACTTTCCGGTGCAAACGGGATAGCAGTTTCTCCTGATGATAAATATGTCTATGTGGCAGCATTCGGGTCACATGAAATTGTCCGTTTTGACCGCACAAAAAATCCTGTCACACCGGAGAAATTCAAAATCGACATAATGCCCGATAACATACACTGGGGTGATGATGGCCTGCTTTATACTGCGGGTAACAACAGCGCACGCGGGACCGGATGGTCCATATTCAGTATCCACCCCGGAACCATGGAAATAAAGAGGGTAACAGGTGTTGACCAGAAGACAATCATGCAGAATGCCAGCTCCGCGGTACCTGCTGATAACGAAATATGGGTTGGGACCTTTTCCGGTGACAGGATCGGTTATATTACCAGACCTTAGGGGAGATTTTTATATTGTTAAGTATAGCAGTAGTGAGATATTTTCATAGTCAAATGTAATGCTTCATAATATTAGATGAGAGTCAATTATAATGGTAAAAGCTGAAAACTGCAGCACACCGGAAGAACTCCGAGGAATCAGGGAGAAAAGGATTACAGATGCAATTCAGTTAAGGATAACCGACAGGGTACCTGTATGTTCACCGATAGGTTATTTTGCTGCCAAATACAGCGGCATACCGTGCTCGGCAGCATACTATGACTATGATGCATGGTATGCCGCCTATAAGAAGACCCTGACAGACTTTCAACCGGATATGATATTTCATCAACCATTTACCCCGGGCAAGGTACTGGAAATACTTCAACCAAACGCAATCAGGTGGCCAGGGTTTAACACCGATCCGAGGTTCGGTCATCAGGCTGTTGAAACAGAAAATATGAAGGCTGATGAATATGAAGCATTTATAAATGATCCATCTGACTACATGTTCAGGACACTCATTTCCCGCGCAGGTAAAAATTTATCAGGCTTTGCCAGACTGCCCAGGCTTTCTCATCTGGAGAGCGGCAACAAGGCAATGTTTATAATGCTTGAGGCATTTTCCGACCCTGAAGTCATTCAATTTTTTGAAACCATTATTGAAGCGGGAAAGGAGATGGCCGTATGGAAAGAAAAAAGAAAAAAATTTGAACAGATGATACAGGATATGGGGTTCCCGTCATTTTTCAATGCTGCTGCAATGCCTCCGTTTGATATAATTTCCCATGGAATGAGAGGATTGAACGGTGCTGTAGTGGATATATACAGGCAACCGGGCATGGTAATAGCCGCCTGTGAGAAGATCCTTGAACTGACACTTTCAAGGCCTCTTCCATCTCCAAATGAAAATGGAAACATCAGGGTTTTCATGACCAACACAAGGGGGTCTGATCAATTTCTTTCAAAGGCACAATTCGACAGATTCTACTGGCCAACCTTTAAAAGACTTGTTAACAACCTTATTGGGAGAGGAGGAACACCGTGCATATTTTTTGAAGGCAACTTTACATCACGTCTGGAATACCTTCTTGAATTCCCTGCCGGTAAAATACTTGCACGTTTTGACTCAACCGATATATTCAGGGCAAAGGATATCCTGAAAGGGCACACCTGTATTGAAGGCAATATCCCGCCATCAGTTCTCCAGACAGGTACAGTCGATGATGTCAGGGATTATTGTAAAAAATTAATTGATTACTGCGGCAGGGATGGTGGATACATCTTATCCCCGAGAAGTTCGACAGATGAGGTCAAGCCCGAAAATCTTAAGGCCATGATCGAGTATACAAAGGAATATGGTGTTTACAGATAAACGACGGCCTGCAGGGAATTTTATTACCCTCCTTTTCTGTAATTATAAATATGTATGTTATGCACTCAACCGTCCATTTATCATCTGCTGTAATTAATACGTGATTGTCTGTATAGCTCCTCTCTGTATGCAGGTGTAAATATTGTTCTCCCGTATATATTCATGAAGGAAGGTTTAGCCGGATTACAGTACCTGTTAGCATATTCTCTTGCTGCATCCCTTTGCTCTTTTTCTGACCTTTTTTCAGGGTCATAAATTTCAGGCATGACACCTATCATGATCTTATCACCGTAAAGCTCATATATCCTTTGAGTATCATTCATATTCTGCGGGTTCCATGAATCCCAGCCAGCGCTGATAATATTGGGAACCTGTTTCATTAGCTGACCGCAACTGTGCAGTTCACAGAACTTGCCCCTGGAGTGCAGGAAGTCTGTCACCTTTTTCATATGGGGTACAACCATTTCTTCTGCTGTATCCGGTGAAAAAAAGGTCTCCTTCTGTGATCCCCAGTCATCATGTATACAGAAGCCGTCAATACTGGGAAAATATTCAATAAAGTGTTCAAAAATCTTGATATACAATACGCTGAGACTTTCAAATAATTCTTTTACCGCATCTTTCTGATCATCATCAATCATGGCAACAGCAGCGTTCCCGAAGTCCATAAAGGATATAAGCCTCTCATACCAGCCTGTAAGGAACATGCATGTATTAAACTTATCGGTAGTAAGGTATGTATTGTTATTTTCCCTGGCGCTCCCTTCCCAGTCCCAGGTTTCAATATCGGGCCATACTATTTTATCATACCATTCATTGGCATCGGACAGAAAAGGTTTGCCAGGACGGATCATGGAGCCCTGTGCTGCCGGTACATAATCCCACACCATTCCAAACATATCTTTCCCTCCCCCGGTTTCAGGGTCAAAGGGATTTGCCTCAAAAACAAATGACCTGGCAATATTGTCGGGGATTATCCTGGGGGTAAAGAAACGACTGTCCATAGATGTCACCTGCCATACCGCCTTTTTATTCAACGCGCCAATATATGCTTCTCTTTCAGTTACGGGATAATTATACACCTTCATTTCCGGCATAAACTTGGAAGCCGGTATAACTTTTACTACTTCAAGTTCTAACGGGTTGAATTCCGGTACAGTCATAATAATATCTACTCCTGAAGTCATTATCATTAAAAATCAGATGAATTGCCTAACGTCCTCCCCCTGGCATCCCGCCGCCGAAACCGCCCATACCGCCTCCAACACTGCGTTTCAGCTTGAGTTCATCGCCCGAAAGGGTTCCGGTCCATTTCATACTAAAACTTTGTTCACCCATCTTGCGTTCATAGGAAAAAGAGATATTGTCTCCTTCTATCTTCCCTTCCTTAAACTCGATCGCACCGGGCATTTGAGTATTCTCAATCGTGCCTGTCAGCCTTGACCCATCAACCTTGAACTCCAGTTTTATTTCGTTGTTATTGTCCTTTGCGATCCACTTGCCTTCAATTCCTTTAGCAGAGCTGTTTTCTCTCCTGGCCGTAAGCTCGGCATTCATGCCGCCACCCGGCGCGCCTGCCCCCGGCATTGGGCCGCGGCCCATGCCCGGCATCCCCATGCCCATACTGACCGGCTGGGTACCGTCATATGTTCCAATAGAAGGCGGAGGTGTAACTGTCCCTGCCGGTTTGAACAGCATCTGAGCAAACAGGTACAGATTATTATCCCATACCGGGACTTCGTGAACACCTGTATCAAGATACCATACATGGTTAATTTTTGCCTCATCCAGGGCCTTGTGCAGGTTCCAGCTTCCAGTGATCAGGTTGTCCTTGTCTCCGCAACCTATCCAGAGCAGGCTCAGTTTTTCTTTAGCATTCTGGATCTTGGGTACGAGAGCAGTGGGCGGTTGAAGGTTGGGTGCAGAGGAGAAGCCCCCTACCCAGGCAAATTTGCCGATATTGTTGATACCGAAATTAAGCCCCTGACCGCCTCCCATTGAAAGGCCTGTAAGGGCCTGATGATCCCTGTCAGTATTTACAGAATAGTGTGATTCAATATAGGGCATCAGATCATTCAGTAAATCCGGCTCAAGGTTGGCGTAGTAATTGAAGTCCGCCATGAAATTACCTGAGGGCGGTTCCGCTGTAGCCCGTCCGTTAGGCATTACAATGATCATTGGCACGGCTTTTTTGTCCGCAATCAGGTTGTCGAGGATCTTATTGGCTGAGCAAAGTGTTGTCCAGTGGGTCTCATTACCTCCGATCCCGTGCATCAGATAGAGAACAGGGTATTTTTTACCCGGATCATAGTTTGGAGGTGTGTAGACGACCGCCTTGCGATCCACACCTATGCTTTTTGAGTTATATGTAATGGTTTCCAGCTTACCTTGCGGAATATCCGGTCTGATTGTTTTAAAACCCTCCGGAGCATGACCTGGTAAAGCAACGGCTGCAAAGGTTACCTGACTTCCGATTGTTGTCTGGATTAACATTGCCAGGAACAGGCAGTTGACCAGAAGTCCATAACGCAACTTTATTGATCTATTCATGGTAAATCTCCTTCAGTAATTTATTACAGGATGGTTAAACGAGCATATTGAAACCCGATAAAAATATTGATGGCTCACAGATGAATTTTAATTTTAAGCACTCTGTTCTTGCCAAAATCGTAACTAATGTATACAAGTATACAAAACTCTGAATTGTGTCAATAAAATTAACCTTGGTGAAAAGGAGTTGTTTCTTGGAGAGTTCAAAAACAGGGGCGCCGGTCACAATATGGAACCGTAATTTTATATGTATATTACTGATATCCTTTATACTCTCCATTTCACATTTTTCTATAAATCCTCTTATTGCCTCCTATGCCCTTCATCTGGGTGCCAGCGCCCATATTATGGGGCTCTTAACAGGGCTTTTTTTTGGTGTGGCCTTCGCAATGCGACCGGTATCAGGCCCGGTTCTTACCAAATTTGACAAGCGAAGACTGATGATACTGGTTTTTTTAATAGGGGGAGTCGCAAATATCGGTTATGCTCTTTTCGACACCATATCTGCCTTTATCGCATTCAGGCTGCTTCATGGTCTTCAGTATGCACTTGTAGGGACCCTTACAATGACCCTGGCTGGGGATAACCTTCCCAAAGATAAAATGGCCTCCGGGATGGGGATTTACGGACTCAGTTCATCACTCAGTATGGCAGTAGCACCAACCCTGGGAATAAGCGTTCTGAACTTTGGCACTCATTTAAAAAATGAGGGCTTCGGTTTTACATCTGTCTTTCTTTTTGCAGCGGTTATTTCCTTACTGGGGCTTATCCCTGGTCTTTTTCTTTTACCTGATAAAAAGACAAAGGAAGATATATTGAGCACAGGGGCATGGTATAAAAATATAGTCTCTGTTCATGCGATTCCCATGGCACTGGTTATGACTTTTATTTATTTAGGGTGGTCATTATATAATGTGTACATTGTAGAGTATGCAAAAGAACTGGATATTCTGGGAATAAGTTCATTTTATACTGTACAGGCAATGGCTCTATTAGTTGTAAGACCTGTAAGCGGGTATCTGACCGATAAATTTGGATTATCTAAAGTCCTTCTCCCTTCCCTGATAATATTGGCCTTTTCATTTATTATTATAGGGTCCGGCAGATCAATAGGTGCAATGCTTACAGGAGCGGCAGTATCGGCTATAGGATTCGGTTCATTCCAGCCGGCCCTCAATTCCATGTGCATACTGTCCGAAACCCCCGTAAAGCGCAGTGTCGCCAGCAATACACTCTTTATTGGGATAGACATGGGTTTATTTTTCGGCCCTATTCTGGGCAGCATTGTATATGAAATATATAATTATTCGATTATGTTTAAATCAGCTTCATTGATGATCTTCATCGCCCTCATTATCTTTATGCTGCTGTTGCCCTTATATTACCGCAGGCGCATGGTTCTGGAGACGATGGATGCAGAACGGGGAGCGATACAGGGTTAACCCTGTCCGAAACATCCGTTTGTGGTATAATGTATAAAGAGTTAAAGGAAGAGGCACTTTTTTATTATTGATATGCCTGATTCAGATGCATTTACAGGGCTGTGTATGTCAGTCCGGGAGAGGAAGATATGGAACCGTCAGTAAAAGTGGATAAAAACCTGCTTAAAGAAATTGACAAAACTTCTTTGGACGAAAAACGCATCCAATGGAAAAAGGCTGTAAAAAATGCACCTTACAAGGTACATGTCGACCGGCAAAAATTTGCTGCCGAATCATGGAAACAGACAGAAGGATATGATATCGAGATCCGCAGGGCAAAACTCTTTGAACACGTGGTAAAAAACATTGAAATCAGTATTCTGGATTTTGATTATATTGCAGGCCGCATGGGCCCTACCGTCATAGGCGCCTATACCACTATGGATATCTGCGGCGACTACCTTGAAGGCATCTGGAGTGACGAAGGCAGTGTACAGTTTTCCATGCGCGATAAGTCCCGCCTGACCAGGGAGGAGCTTGAAATACTCCGTGACGCTGCACGTGTCTTTGGCGGAAAGACCATAGTGGACATGGGTAACAGGGTGATGGAAGATGTACTGGGTACCTGGCCCAGGGACGCCCTTGAAGCCAGGCTGAAAGATCCTGAGCTGAGTTCAGGCAACTTTGGCAATTCCACCAATACCATTGACTTTGAAAAGATCATTAACAGGGGTCTGAAATACTTTATCGCCGAGGCACAGGGGCATATCGATGATTTCATCGAAACCTATGAGCAGGGCCCGGACAGGTTCTATTTCTGGAAGGCAGCCATCATTGTAGCGCAGGCCTGCATTGACCTGTCAAAGAGATATGCTGCCCTGGCGCGGAAGATGGCGGTGAATGAACAGGATACGGGGCGGAAAGCCGAACTTATGGATATCGCTGAAATCTGTGAGCATGTGCCGGAGAATCCCGCCCGCAACTTCAGGGAAGCGCTGCAGTCCATGTCCATGGTTGGCATCTGCAAAGGTATCGAGCACCCGATGCACAATCATCCCCAGTGGGGCCGGGCCGATCTGTTTCTTTATCCCTTTTTTATCAGGGATATCAGGAATGGAACCATTACCATGGAACAGGCCGCTAACATGCTTGCCGAGCTGATCGGACGCTGGGGTACACAGATGTATGTTGACACCGGTTATCACAGGGAAACCCATCAGATCACCTTTGCAATAAACAGTATAAACCTTGGCGGTGTTACGGTTGATGGAAAAGAGGGGTCGAACGAGCTCAGTTATCTTTTCCTGCATGCAGTAGGCCTGTTAAAGCAGTCCTCACCCACCGTCATGATCCGCTGGAACAAATTTACCCCTGACTGGCTGATGAAAAAAGCCATAAAAACCAATATCATCTGCGGAGGAGGAATCCCCCTGTTTGAAAACGAGGAAGGCATTATAAACTTATATGTGAGAGACGGTGTCCCCCTTGAAGAAGCACGGACATGGATCGGCCGGGGCTGTGTCTGGCCTGCACTTCCCCAGAGGTCCGAATACAAGAGCGGCGCTGCCGGTTTCAATAACGCCGCTATTCTCCACCTTGTACTTCACAACGGCATTGCCATTACAGGCAAACGGCTGGGCCTTACGACCGGAGATCCGAAAAACTTTAAAACCTTTGAGGAGCTGTGGGATGCCTTTGCAGCACAGCACCGTTTTATCATGCACCGGACATTATGGCTTGCAAACCTTGTCAGGGATGTACAGGCAAAGTACCTGAGATTACCCTTCCTTTCCACAGTTTCTTTGCAATGCTGCATGGACGGGGGTTATGATACCATGGTTCCGACTCCCCGTTCAGAGTTTGGCATTACTGACAGGGCCATTATTGACACTGCCGACTCCATGATTGCCATCAAGAGGCTGGTCTTTGATGATAAAAAGCTGACCATGTCGGAGCTTTTAAATGCCCTTGACACCAACTTTGAAGGAGCGAGAGGGGCCCAGATACAGAAGATGTGCCTGGATTCCCCCAAGTTTGGAAACGACATCAATGAAGTGGACGAACTGGCCAGGAGAGTCAGCATACTTTCCACTGATTCAGTTACAAGCTGGGACAACTCCCCGTATCCGCGTTTTATATCCCTCAGGGAAGGGCTGTCCTGGCATTACTTTGCAGGTCTGGGAGTGGGGGCGCTTCCCAGCGGCAGAAAGGCCCTGGAACCACTGAATGACGGTTCTGCCTCTCCCATGCGCGGGATGGACAAAAAGGGACCAACGGCCGTGTTCCGTTCTGTTATAAAGGCCAACTTCGGTGATCATTCCTATGTCCAGGCCCTTAACCAGAAATTTCCCAGGAGCATGGTTCAATCGGATGAAAGCGTTGACAAACTGGTAGCCTATACCAATGCCTTTTTGCGTTCGGGCGGCACACATATACAGTATAACCTTGTTGACACCAAAGAAATGAAAGAGGCCCAGATAAAACCTGACGAGCACAGAGACCTGATTGTCCGTGTAGGCGGATTCAGCGCCTACTTTGTACAGCTCAGTCAGCAGATTCAGGATGATATAATCCTCAGAAGCGAGCATAATCTTTAACCCGCCACCGGAATATCTGATGATAGCCGGGGCTGTTCGATCATAATAAGAGGGAGGCAAAATCAATGAAAAGTGTAGTGATCTACAACTCATGGACAGGAAATACAAAGCAGATTGCCGCGGCAATACAATCAGGGATAAAAGAAATATTTGGTGAATGTGAAATTGCCCCTATGAAGGATGTGGATATCAAAAAACTAAAAGAATACGATTTAATTGGTCTTGGCTCATTTGTGCAGACATTTCAAGAGCCTGCTCCGGTAACAGATTTTCTAAATGCCATGCCTGATCTGAAGGGTAAATATGGTTTTACCTTCTGTACACATGGCACATGTGCAGGGATCTATATAGAAAGGATGGTAAAAGGGCTTAGGACAAAGGGCCTCACAGTTACAGGCTGGAATGACTGGTATGGCGGCGGTTTTATAGCGCTTATGCCAAAACCATATTATACTGATGGTCATCCTGATGAAATCGACCTGAAAGAGGCAATGGAGTTCGGAAAAGAGATAGCACAGCGCAGCCAGAAGATAGCCAGTGGCGAAATTAAGCTTATACCCGAGTTACCTGTGAAGGAAGAATACGAAAAACTCTACGGGGCTGTGATGGATCTCGGTTCGAGAGACGATATGGCAGATTTGGTTAAGCTGAAACCTGTACATAATCCTGATAGATGTCTTTATCCCAAATGCACAAAATGCATGGATAACTGCCCAACTAAAAGTATAGATCTGGCGGATTCACCAAAAATCAACTATAATACCTGCGGCCCCTGCATGGTCTGGTTGTGTGAACAGCTTTGTCCTTCAGGCGCAATGGAGGTAAACTGGGATATCGCGGATAATATGATGGATACAATGACATCAATATTTAAAAGGCTTGCCGAGCCTATGGAAAAATATAAAGAACTCCGCCGCTTCAGAAGCCTGATAACAGAGGAAGAAGGGAGCGGCACACCTTTATATAAGAAACAAAGGCATCCCAAGCTGATTATTCGAGGTGGTGTGATAAGAGAAAGTTAGTTATCGCCCATCCTCTGTAGCAATGTTACTGCGGAGGACGGGCAAGCGGTCAGCTCTCAGCTTTCAGCAAAAGGCATTCAAAACAAAGAGTTGGCTGACAGTTGACGCATGACATGACACTAGTGCACATTAAAACAGATTTAGCAGATGTATGTTTTAAGTGATATAATAAAAACAAAATTAAAGTAAAAGGAGACTGACATGAACAGATTTTTATCAGCACTTTTCATCGGGCTTCTGGTCATTTTCGCTTTTCAGGGCCCGTCAATGGCCCAAAGCGCAGGAAATCCCGGCTCAGAGAAGCAGATTCAATATGAGGCCTTAAGCCCCTGGGCAGATGTAGACCCGATCCCCCTCCGTGGAATCACTCCCAGGCTCGATAACCTTGCGGGAAAGAAGATCGGGATATTCGTCAACTCTAAACGTGCAGCCATGCCGATCGCAAAATCAGTTGATAAGAGGCTGAAGGAGATGTACCCGGATATCCAGACAATCATTTTTCACTCTACAGAACCGAATGTCAATGAGATCGAGACAAAAAATAAAGAGAAATTTACTGCATGGGCAAATGATATTGACGCCGCAATTGCCCTGGTCGGTGATTGAGGCTCCTGCACAAAGTACCTCGTCTACAACGGCATAGCAGTCGAGGACTTTGGTAAGCCGGTCGTGTTACTGGCTAACATAGGTTTTGTTAACGATGCCCATTCAGCCGCATCAAGCAAGGGAGTGCCCGGGATAAGGATTATTGGAGAGACAGTGCCCTGTGAATCTACTATCATTTCGGATATTGAAGAGGGTGTATCTAAAGTCATGAAGGATGTGGTTGATGCCCTTGTAAGGCCGCTCACTGCCGAAGAGAAATCACCGAAACAGCAGACAGGCAAAACCTCCAGGGTCGCCTTTAAGGGAACACTTAAGGAGATAAACCAGTTCTTTTACCGCAAGGGGTGGGGTGATGGCCTGCCTGTTATTCCTCCTACCGAGGAGGCAGTGGCAGAGATGCTTAAAGGAACTGATCTTCCGCCCGATCATATCGTGGGAAAGATTATCCCCAGGAAAGGCAAGGCCACCATCGAAAAGATAGCGATCAATGCGGTGATGGCAGGGGCGCTACCCACCCACATGCCTGTTTTAATCGCAACAGTGGAGGCATTTTCCGATCCCAAGGCCAGGTTTGATACATTTGAGGTGAGCACAGGTTCATGGGCGCCCTCCATTACCATAAACGGCCCTATCAGAAACGAGATACATGTCAATTCCGGTTCCGGCTCGCTGAGCCCGGGGAATATAGCCAATTCAGCAATAGGCCGTGCCGTGGGACTCATAGTCAAGAATATCGGCGGAGCAAGAAAGGCAGTTGAGGATATGGGTGTCATAGGCAACCCCGGCAAGTACAGCCTTGTGATAGGTGAGGATGAAGAGAACAGCCCCTGGGAGCCGCTGAGTGTTGAACGCGGCTTTACGAAAGAGGACAACACTATAACAGTTTTCTTTCCCAACTCCTTTAGTCAGACAGTCCCGGGCGGCACCGATGCAAAAGGGATTCTTAATACCCTTGTAACCATGGGCACCACCAGCATGTCGAGCGTTATTCTTATTCCATCCTGGGCAAAGGTCTTATCAGGTGAAGGGTATACAAAGCAGAAGGTCAAGGATTATATAGCGGAACACAGCAAACCGGTTGTAATCTCCGGTTTTGAAGAAGTCACAAATCCGGCTAAAATGGATACTGAAAACCTCATGATCCTGGTAGCAGGCGGGCCCGGTTCATTTATTGGCCTGTTAAAGAGCGTGGGGCCGGGATTTTTCAATAATGCCCTTGTAACTAAAAAGATAGTATTGCCTAAAGACTGGAACAAACTGGTTGCAAAATACGGCAATCTTGTACCAATTTATGAGAGGTACTAGGGACAAAACGCCATGAATTCTGTACATCGGATTCATGGCGTTGTCGCTGTGAAGAGCGGATCGAATATTTTATTTTTTTAGTGTAATACCGATTGTGTTCTCCTCAGACCTCAAACATAAAAGGAGTGTTATAATGAGTTTTATTGACAGTGAAAAAAAACAGACCCGCAGGGCATTTTTCAGTGATCTTACAGCAACCACTGCCCTTGCGGCAGTTGCATTGGCTCAACTGGGTTCACCTGCGGCTGCAATGGCAAAGGAACAGGAAAAACCGCTGGATAATTTCAGGGATATGTCCAACCTTCCGCCCTGGCCCAAAGGAACTGATGGAAACAAATATGACCATCTTTTCTGCAACAGGCTGAAAGAGAAGCCTTTAACAGACACCATATCAAGTCCCACGATCAGTTTTCGCGGTAACAGCGATCTTCCTGGTGCCGGCATTAATTTTGGTTTCCGTTACTATGTCAAGCCATTCAAGATGGAACTGCAGTCACATCACCATGATGTGGATGAATATCTCTTTTTCCTGGGTGGTCAGCTGCCTGACCTGACAGCCAATTTTGATGCGGAGATTGAAATTTTTTTAGGACCGGAGTACGAAAGACATATCATCACAAAACCATGTATTCTCTTTATACCCAAAGGCATGGAGCACAACCCGATGGATATAAAAAGGGTTGGGAAACCGTTACTTTTCATGCCGCTGCTTCTGTCGCCCTATTTTAACGGGGTCTATCAGACTGGCTATATGCAGTTTATAGGGCATGATAAAATAGATTAGGAATTTGAAACTAAATTTGTTTTAAGCTAAAATAGAAAACAGGATACTGAGCTGTGAAAAATTGTTTTATTCTATATTTTTTTTAAAAGGTTTTAAAAATGAAAGAACCATCATATGAGATTGTCAGGGGGAAATTTCCCCTCTGTTTTGAAAAGGCGCGGCTGATTACAGAGTCCTACAAACAGACTGAAGGAGAACCCGCCATAATCCGGTATGCAAAAGCCCATGCGAATGTCCTGGAAAAAATCCCATTGATTATCAACAGGGATGAACTCTTTGTCGGTGAAGGCGCAAGCAGACCCTGGGGGGCAGAGATAGACCCGTTCTTAGGTATATGGAAAGAGGATGCAATCAGGGGCGCAGTGGAAGATGGAATTATCTCGATGGACGATGCGGACTGGCCCGTTATGAGGGAGCTGGGCGACTACTGGTCAACCAGGTGTTCTGAGTATGCGCAGTCAAAGTTGTTCGATGAAAGGTTTTTTAATTACCTTAAAGTAGGTATCACATTACCGCCCATGAAAAACAGGGATGAATTCAGGGGCGCCTATGCAGGGAGCGGTCTCTGCCTCTCCTTTAATTTTACCGATTGTTATACTGACTTTGCGCGATGGATGAAGGGGCTTAATCCTATAATAGATGAGATCGAAGAAGAGCTCAGCCATCTCAGGTTTTTCTCCCTGGAAGCGGTTAATAAAAAACAATTTCTCACGGCTTCACTGATTGTGCTTAAAGCTGTAATCCGTTTTGCTGAAAGATATGCCGAAGAGGCCGAAAGAATGGCTGCCTCGGAAACAGACGCTGCATGCAGGAAAAACCTGGAACGTATTGCTGCGGCCTGCCGCAGGGTTCCGGCAGATCCTCCTGAAGATTTTTATCAGGCCATGCAGTCCTTATGGTTCAATCAGATCATCTCAACACCAAGCTCAACACATAATTTCGGCAGGTTTGATCAGTATATGTACCCCTTCTATAAAAAAGACAGGGATGATGGGAAAATCACTGATGAAGAGGTGCTGGACATTCTGTGTGAACTGCGCGTAAAGAGCATGCGGCCTGAAAACATAAAGCTTTCAGCAGCCAAACGTTCCCAGCACTCCGGGTTTGCAAAATGGCGAAACATGACCATAGGCGGTGTAACGGCAGATGGGAAAGATGCGGGCAATGAACTGACCTGGCTCGTCCTTGAGGCGGCAAACCGTGTGAGGACACCTCACCACACTATTACCTTAAGGGTGCATGATGGAACACCTGATGATCTGATGCTCAAGGCACTTGAGGTGGTAAAGACCGGCATAGGTATGCCTGCCCTTGCGCTGGACAATTCATTTATTGATTACATGACATCAGGCGGAATTCCTCTTAATGATGCCAGGAACTACCAGCTTGCGGGCTGCGTGGACCCTGCTATCCCCGGGAAGCAGAGTTTTCTGGCAGGTCTCTTCTTTGTGGTTCCAAAGGTTCTGGAGATTTTTCTAAATAACGGAACAGACCCGCGAACCGGGCTGGATGTCGGGCCGGCAAGCCCTGATGTTGAAACCTATAAAAACTATAACGATTTCTACAATGGTTTTAAGGATTATCTCAGGCATTTTATCGGCATATGGCATGAACACAGCTTTCTTGTCTCCGGGAGATCAGGGGATGTTTATGGTTATAACGATATTGTTGAAATGGTTGAAACGCTTCTTATGCAGGATGGGGTCAGGATGGGTAAGGCGCTCTCCAACAGAGATGCCATACCCCCATACGATTTCAGGGCTGTAATGATACCGGTTGGGGCTATCAATACAGCGGATTCCCTTGGAGCCATCAAACAGCTTGTGTTTGAAACAAATGCGATTACCCTTAAAGAACTTAAACAGGCCCTGAGCGCTAACTGGGAAGGCAATGATGATATAAGGACATTGTGTCTCAGGTCGCCCAAATATGGAAATGACAATGATTATGCAGACTCGATTGCAGCAGACCTCTACAATTTTCTGCTGGAGGAGGAATCAAATTATCATTCCTTTGGCAGACCTGTAAACGCAAAGGTGAGGGGAATTGGAGGGGCCTCGATTTCATCCATGTTTGCAGGAGGCTCGATTATCGGTGCAACACCTGACGGCAGGTATGCCGGGACAACATTATCGGATGGAACAGTATCTCCGGCCCAGGGCATGGACAAAAAGGGTCCAACGGCCATGCTGAGAAGCGCCGCAAAAATCAACCAGGCAGCATGTTCATCTGCGCTTCTTAACATCAAGCTGCATCCGTCGTTTATTGGAGGCAGTGAAGGGCTTACAAAACTCGGTGTTCTCATAAAAACATATGGAGCTATGGGCGGCAAGTGGGTACAGTTGAATGTTGTAGGAAACAAAGAGCTGCTGGATGCACAGCAGCACCCGGAGAACCATCGGGATCTGATTGTAAGGGTGGCAGGCTACAGCGCATATTTCACGGATCTTGGTAAAGGCGTTCAGGATGATATCATACGGCGCATGGAAGTTACCATTTGACGGGTTATGCATTCCTAATATGTTGTACATAAATCATTTATCATGAAAGGACATATTAAAATGAGGCAAAAACTGTTATCTGTTTTATTGTTTTTCTTTTTTGTCAGCGTAACCTGTTTAGCGCAAACAGGTCAGGTTTCAATCAGCTCCGGTAATACAGGAAAGGCACATCCTTCACCCTACAATCTTTATAATGTCAAGTATCCCTACATTGAAGCTGATTCACGGGTGACCTTTCGTTTTAACGCCCCGGAAGCAAAAAAGGTACAGGTTTCCATTGTTAATGTTCCATATGATATGACCAGGGGCAGCGATGGTGTGTGGACTTACACCAGTGAACCGCAGGATAAAGGGTATCATAACTACTGGATGATTGTTGACGGAGCTATAGTACTGGATCCGGCTACCAATGCATTCATAGGATACAGCCATATGTGCAACGGCTTTGAAATACCCGATACGGATGGTGGTTTCTATGATCTCAAAGATGTACCTCACGGCAATGTGTTAACCGTGAATTATTTTTCCAAAACAACACAGGCCTGGCGTCATATCTTCGTTTATACCCCTCCGGGATATGAGACAGACACCTCAACACGTTATCCTGTTCTTTACCTTCAACATGGCGGAGGAGAAGATGAACGGGTGTGGATTGAGATGGGAAGAACCAATCTGATTCTTGATAACATGATCGCCGAAGGCAAGGCAAAACCCTTTATAGTGGTCATGGAAACCAGTGCCGCCTATAAACCGGGAGAAGTACCTCCTCAGCCCTATCAACCGGGAGCGGCCGGGGCAAAAAAGGAACCGTCTGCCAAACAAGCCCCTCCGCGTATGCTTTTTTCATTCGATACATATAAGGAGCTTATGTTAAATGATATGATTCCTTTCATTGACAAAAATTTCAGGACCCTGAGTGACGGAAACAGCCGTGCAATGGCCGGTTTATCAATGGGCTCTTTTGTGACCAGGGTGGTGGCATTGAGTGATCTTAGTAAATTCTCCTATATCGGTCTATTCAGCGGCGGCACTGTTGCCCCGGCAGACATATCTGATAAATCAAAGGTCAAGCTTGTATTCATGAGCTACGGCAGTCGTGAAAGAGGTGCTGATCAGCTTAAGAATGCAGCAGATGTATTAAAGCAGGCAGGCATAAACAGTGCCTCGTATGTTTCTCCGCTTACTGCCCATGAATGGCAGTCCTGGAGACGAAGCCTTCATGAGTTTGCATTGCTTCTTTTTAAGAATTGATATGTTAAAGTACCTCCACAAATACAATTAAAGGAGAAATTCACATGAAAAACATTTTCATCAACATCTTTGTTTTTATATCTGTTTCACTGTTCTGCTGTTTTTTTAATTGCAATGACATCTCAGCCTCAACCGGCAAAATGGGCTCAGAGGGGCTGATAAAGGTAATGGATCAGTATCTTGGCCTGCTTGTAAAAAACAATCCTCAAGGTCTGCCCGTTGCAAAGGATGTTAAGATCACAGAGAACGGTTACCCCATTAAGCTCGGTAAGGGGCTTTTCCAGACGGCAAAGGAGATAACCTACAGGCAATACATGGCAGACCCTGAGGTGGGTCAGGTTATGGTGTTTGGTGTTGTAAAGGAATCAATGCTCCTTGCCAATTTCATGGTTCGATTAAAGATTCATAAAGATAAAATCAAAGAGATTGAGACTATCGTGTCAAGAAAAGACGAGGCATCATTCGCCAGCCCGGAAACGCTTAAAGAGCCAAGGCCTATATACGCAAAAGTGCTTTCCGAATCGGAGCGTTCTCCCCGCGATAAGCTGATAAAAATTGCAAACAGCTATTTCGATGGCATAGAACAAAACACCGGCGAGATCGTGCCCTTTCACAAGGATTGCAATCGCTTTGAGAACGGGACCCAGACCACAAATAACCCGGAAACGATCGCAACCGGATGCAAGGAGCAGTTTGATAAAAAGAACTACGCCTATATCACTGAAGTGAGAGACAGGCGCTTTTTGATGGCTGATGAGGAAAAGGGGCTGGTATTTGGAATGTTTGTTTTTGATATGCCAGGTAAAAGGGAAGACTTTGAAT
>CAZCMD010000045.1:13719-29540 GCA_964499695.1 uncultured Desulfatiglans sp. | reverse complement strand
CTTCCTGGTTGGGTTTGAGGATCTCGGCTTCTGCTAAAAAGCCATGTTTGTAGAAATGCTGGTATGCAAGAACCTTCTTGATATATTTTTGAGTCTCCCTGAATGGTGGCACACCATTATGTCTTCTAACATTTGTGGCACCTGCATTATATGCCGCAAGCGCGAGCTTGACATCCCCATCAAAACGGTCAAGAAGGGATTTATAGTACCTTACCCCTGCATGTATGTTTTGTTCAGGGTCAAGGATATCTTTAACACCGAGAGACCTTGCTGTCCTTGGCATAAGCTGCATCAGCCCCTTTGCGCCCTTTCTTGATACCTTGCTGTTGTTATAACGCGATTCAGCCATTATTATTGCCCTGACCATAGCCAGTTCCACATCATGTTCGCTCGCAGCCTTATATATAATAGGATTGTATAAAAGCTCAGACTGCTCTATCTGGTTTATAAAAAATTCATCAATGGAAGGCTCTGCCGGTTTTTCTTCCGGGCGCTGTGTAGCAACAACAGGTTCCTGTTTTTTATTAAATGAAAAGATATCAAAGAGATTTACCTGAACAGTAAACATATACTGAAGAATACAAATAAACATCAGGTATTGTATATGCCTTACTGATAGTGTTTTTCTTCTGGATAATTCTGTCAAAATAGTATTTCCCGCCTGTTTTTATAAATATTTGTTATGTAATTAAGCCTATAATGCAGGCAATGATTGTGCCACTGGCAGCATAAAAACAGGGGAAATAAAGAGGCGTGATTTCAGACAGATATACATTCAGGATTTTGACGTCTGCTGGAATATGTAAAAGTTTACCATTTTTTATGTAATTGGATGCCATATATCGGAATTATTATCTAGGTAATGTTTTACGCATAAGAAAAGAGGCCCGGAAAACGATCTATACCTTCAACGAAGGTTTAATATTCCCTTTGAATGCTCTTTTTTATGTGTGAGTCATTTTTTATCAGCCCCATCGGGGCGACATGTAAAACACCATTTATACCTTCCGGCCAATGATAATCCCTGTGGATGGAGTCTCCTTCCTTTCTACAAAAGTAATGCCAGCCTGTTCAAACCACCACTTTATCTCCGACTCTGTGTATGTATCACCTGATTTAGTATTGACCAGCATATTGAGTGCAAAAAATGCCCCGAAGTGAGGGGTTATGCGATCATCATCCATGATAAAGTCTGATATTACCACCCTTCCCCCTTTGTTCAAGGCCCTGCCCGCTTTTTTGATAAGCCTGATATTTTGCTCCGGTGAATTCATATGAATTATGGCAGAAAGAAAAACAAGGTCATACCCCTTTGGAAGTTCATCAGTATTAAAATCACCCGGGATGGTATTAACCTTTGCTTCAAGGCCGGCATCCTTTACATATTGTTCTGTAAGAGTGATTACATTAGGCAGGTCAAAAACCGTAGCGCGGATATCCGCCCCGGCCCCTGCAAAGGCCATTGAATAGGCACCTGATCCACCACCAACATCAAGTACTTTTTTTACACCAGTAAGATCTATCTCTCCGATAAGTGATGGGGCCTCAGCAAACGCCCTGTTGTGCATGGCTGCAATAAATGGCTTAAACCATTTTTCATCCCTCTCCTCAACAGAATCCTGGTTTACAGCAGAACCGGATTTTACAGACATGGTGAGGTTGCTCCATGAATCCCATAAATTTACAGAATGCATCATACCTGCCTGATATTCAGGCCTTCCCTCTACAAGGTATTTTTTGGCAGCATCCGAATTCCTGAACCTGTTGTTCACTTTCTGCACTGCACCTGTAGCGCAGAGGGCATTCAATAATCGGTCAGTGGCCCTTGGGTCTGTATTTATCTCTCTGGATATCTCTTCTGATCTCTTATCCGCATCACCCAGGATTGTAAAAATCCCGAGTTCAAAGGCTGTCAGAAATATTCTGCTCTGTTGAAATGACCGTGATAAAAGATTGATATCTTTCAGGGTAAATTCGGTATTATTCATCATAAAATTTCCTCCAATTATTTTAAATGGTTCCCTTTGACATGAAATATAAAAGAACATATAATCCGCCAAAAATCAATTGGGGGTCATAAAAATGGAAAAAAATTGGAGCAGTTTATCACCTGAAGAAAAACGTGAAAAGAGATTTGAAAAATGGCTTTCAACAGAAGGAAGGCATTTTAACAGCCCGGCGGCAGAACAGAAGTACAAAGAGATCGTTACAAGGTTTATCAAGGCTATTAAACTTGAAGAACCTGACAGGGTGCCTGTCATGCTTCCCACCGGCACCACACCTTTATACATGGCAGGGATGACCTACAGGGAGGCCATGTATGACAATGAAAAACTCGTTAAGGCATACATGGATGTATTCAAGGTATTTAAAGCCGATGATTATGCAGCCCCTATGATAGCCTCAGGCAGAGCATCTGAGCTTGTTAACTCAAAATGTTCAAAATACCCCGGACATGGCCTCCCTGAGGACGGCCATGGCAACCAGTTTGTAGAGGGTGAATACATGAAGAGTGATGAGTATGATCTCTTTATAAATGATATGTCCGATTTCGTATTCAGATGCTATCTGCCCCGCACATTGGGTCTATTGGAACCTCTTACAATGTTTCCGCCTTTACCGAATTTACTCGGGTTTCCCAACATGTTCCTGAGTGCCATGTCCAATCCGCCGGTTCAGGATATGCTGTTAAAGATGGTCGAATACGGTAAAGAAGATGCCAGGTGGCAGGCTCCATTAAAACAGTTCCGGCAGATGGCAATGGCCGAAGGTTACCCTGCATTGATGGGTGCATATGCCCATGCGCCATTTGACCTTATGGGTGATACGTTAAGGGGCACTCGCGGTATAATAATGGATATGTACAGGCAGCCCGGCAAGCTTCATCAGGCAATGGAAAAAATAGTACCGCTTAATATCAATATCGCTGTTAAGGGTGCAGATATGTCAGGCGTCCCAATAGCAGTATTTCCACTTCATAAGGGTGATGACACAATGATGTCTGACAAGCAGTACAGGGAGTTCTACTGGCCCACCTTCAGGAAGGTAATCATAGGAATCTATGAGCAAGGCGTTGTACCTCTTCTCTTTGCAGAAGGGAAATATAATGAAAGGCTTGAGATTATTAAAGACCTGCCAAGGGGAGCCGTCATCTGGTACTTTGATCAGACAGACATGTTTAAAGCAAAAGAGATACTTGGTGATCATGCATGCCTTATGGGCAATGTGCCCACATCCATGCTGTGCACCTCAAAACCCTCGGAAGTCAAGGAATACTGCCGGAAACTTATAGAGAAGGTAGGAAAGGGAGGAGGATATATCCTGGCAGGCGGGGCATCCCTGGACAAGGGTATTCCTGAAAATATCCATGCCATGAGTGAGGCGGCATTTGAATATGGTGTTTACAAGAAATAACTTCATAGGAGCAAAACAATGACAAAAAAATCATATCACAGCCTGTGCGCATGGACCTTTAATGCCGGCAAGGGCGGTTTTACCCCATATGATACACGCGCGGCATGGGCCGGCGATAAGCTTGATACCGTTGGAAAGATAAGACTTATAAATGAAAGGATCAGGCCCAGGTTGCCAGAACACATAGAACTTGGGTTTGAGATCCATTATGACTATGAATACTGTGAAAAAAATGCAAAGGCCATTGCAGATGCCCTTTGTGAAAACAATATAGCGCTTGCCATGGTAACACCGGGCGCACACAGGCATTTCCCTTACGGCGGCATCTGCTCACCTGATCCGGAAGAGAGAAAGGCTGCAAATGCATATGGTGCAAGGTCTGTTGAACTGGCATATAAAGACCTAAAAAAGGCATGGCGTAAAGATGTTCCGCCTACATTTGTACTATGGAACGGATCATACGGTTATGACCTTGCCTCAACAGGGATACAGAAGATGTACCAGTATCTCAAGGAGGGGGTTGCAGGGTTGTGCAAACTTGAAAAGTCCCTTGGCGGAGAACTCTATATTGCAATAGAACCAAAACCCAATGAAGGGTACCCTGCCATGTTCCTGCCCACTGTTGCAAGCGCCATTGTATTCTGGAAAAGGCTTGAACAGGAGTATGGTATTGATATTTCAAAAAATGGGGTCAACAAGGAGTTCGGCCACTCTGAGATGATAGGCCTTGATCATATCTATGATACGGTTGAAGAGATCGATAATAAGATGCTTATGCACATGCATGTAAACAGCCAGGGATACAATGACGGCATAATACTGGGCGGCCCTGGAAAATTCGATATTGACCACGGAGCAAGGATTAACGGCATGAATATCGCCATTGCAGGCCTTATTTCCCAGGCAGGGTTCAACCGCTGGAAGGGCCATGACATGCAGGTGAGGGCCCATGATACCGAAGAACAGGGCATAGACAGGGTTGTAAGGAGTGTCCTGAGCTGGGATGCATGCGAACGGGCTGCCAGTGATCTGGACTATAACCTCTTATGGCAACACCTTGTTAAGAGGGAGACCGCAAAGGCCGAAGACCTGATGAGGGATTCTGTTGTAAGGGCCTGTAAATACTTTAATGAGGTGTATATAAAATAAAGGGGTCGAGGGGTCAGGGAGTTTACCAATTCACGCAGAGACAAGGCATGCCTTGTCTCTACAACTTTTTTGATATAAAGATTGGCCCTTAATAATTTTTATCCCTATATAAAAAGAAAACTGTAAATAAATAGACATTGCTGTTGTAGAATTCAAATATTAAAATTGTTATTCCCCTGTTTGCTTCTCCTCCTGAAGCTTAATCGTTCTGCGAAGGAGAAATCGTGGAACACACTTTTTTTTAAGGATAATTTTAAATGGCACAGTTTTCACTTGGTATCGAATTCAGCACCCAGTCATGTAAGATTGTGATTCTTGATCTATCCAGTCACAGCATCTGTTTCATGGACTCTTTCAATTATGACCAGGCATTCCCCTCATATAAGACTAAAGGAGGGGTGTTGCCTTCTCCATCCAGTGATGTCAGGCACACATCGCCATTCATGCTTATTGAGGCGGTTGACCTTGCCTTTAAAAGGGTAAAGGAGAGCGGTATAGACATATCCGCCATAAAGGCCATAAAGATTGACGGCATGCAGCACTGCACAGTTTATGTAAATTCATCATTCACGCAAACGGTTTCACACCTTAATCCTGATAAGACACTTATCACACAGCTTAAGCAAACTATCTCACGCCCGTCATCCCCCATATGGGAAGACAGGAGCACTCAAAAACAGGCAGAATACCTCACAGTTATTCTAAAAAATGAGGGGGGTATAATAAACCTTACAGGAAACAGGGCAGAACTGCGCTTTCCTGCGTCACAGATTCTGAAATGGGCAAAAGAGAGCCCTGAAGAGTATAACAACACATCAAATATATTTGTCTTAAGCGCATTTATCACCTCCATTCTTACAGGCAGGATATCACCTGTAGACACAGGAGACGGGTGGGGCACAAACCTGAACAGCCTTGATATAGATAACCCTGGCTGGAATGAAAAGATTTTAGGGGTCATGAATCAGTACCTTTATGAATCCGGTATTGATTCACCGCTTACTCTTAAGCTTGGGTTAATGGGTCATTATGATTCTATTACAGGAAAAATTAATCCCTATTTCTCAAAAAAATATGGCCTTTCACCTGATACTCAAATCCTTACAGGTACCGGTGACAACCCTGCCACGCTTCTTGGCTGCGGCGGTAATATTGTTATATCTCTTGGGAGCAGCTATACAGTAAACGGTGTAATGGGTGAAATAACACCGTCAACGGGCGGTGAATTCAACATATTCGGTTATACAAAAGGAAAGGCAATGGCCCTTTCAGTAATCACAAATGGGGCCAAGGTGCATGATCATTTTATAAAGAGATACCTGCTTAAATCGGAAGATAAAACCCCTGTAGATTCGGACTGGAAAGAATATGTAATTATGGCAGGCCCTGCCCTGCTCTCTACTGATGAAAAACTGCTCCTGCCCTATCTCTTTGATGAATCCGTACCATTAAGAAAAAAGGGCATTATAAGGGATAGTTTTTCTTCAGATAACCCTAAAGATAACATAAGGGCATTGATCCTGTCACAGGTACTTTCTCTTAAGCTCCATTCAGGCCACCTTGGAAAGGTACAAGAGCTGTGCGTTGTGGGTGGCGGTGCAAAAAACAGCCTCATGATGCAGTGGATTGCCGATGCATTCAATGCAGTAACTTACACCATAGAAAACCCTGCTGTCGCGGCACCTCTTGGATGTGCCATTGCCGGTGCTGTAAAGATATTAAACATTTCATATGAAGATGCAGCTCATAGATATGTTAGGAAAGATACATCATCTATTAAAAAACCGATAACTGAAAATGTTAATATAATGAAGGGGCTTATTAATAGATATAATGAACTTGAAAATAGCAATTTATGAAAGGAATATGAAATGACCCAGCCTTTATATAAAGATCCATCTAGACCTGTTGATGAGAGGGTAAAAGACCTGCTTAACAGGATGACCATTGAAGAAAAGATACTTCAACTCACATCCATATGGCTCAGTTTTGATCCTGAAAAGGGTGAAATGGCCCCTACTATCATGGGAGATGACCTTGATAATAATGCAGGCAAGGTTGATATAGACTATTACCTGCGGTCAGGCATCGGGCAGATCACAAGGGCCTTTGGCAGCAGGCCTGTTGACCCGGTAGCAGGCGCAAAGACAGTCAACCGTATCCAGAAAAGACTCAGGGAAGAAACACGACTCGGCATACCTGTAATCTGCCATGAGGAGTGTCTGAGTGGCCTTATGGCACAGGGTGCCACATCCTTCCCCTCGCCTGTAAATTACAGCTCTACATGGGAGCCGGAACTGATTCAAAAGGTCGGTGATGTGATCAGACGTCAGATGCGGCAACTGGGCACACACCAGGGGTTAGCCCCTGTCTGTGATGTTGGCAGGGATGCGAGGTGGGGAAGGATTGAGGAGACTATGGGAGAAGATCCCTATCTTGTTGGCACAATGGTGACAGGCTATGTAAAGGGTCTTCAGGGCACTGACATAAAAAAAGGTGTAATTGCCACACTGAAGCATTTTGTTGGCTATTCCTTCAGCGAAGGGGGCAGAAATTTTGCGCCTGTGCATGTTGGTAAGCGCGACCTCATGGATATCTTTTTTATCCCCTTTGAAATGGCCGTAAAGGAGGGTAAGGTTTTGTCGCTCATGAACGGCTACCATGAGTTTGACGGTGAGGTCCCGGGGGCATCATACTGGCTGCTCACCGAGGTATTAAAAAATCAGTGGGGCTTTGATGGATACACAGTCTCTGATTACGGCTCTATCACATTTCTGAAAGATATGCATAAAATCGTTGCAACTACAAAGGAGGCCGCAGCAGTAGCACTTAAGGCAGGGCTTGATATTGAACTCCCCAACCCCACCATGTACCCGCAGGGGTTAAAGGATGCACTTGCTGATGGCCTTATTACAGAGGATGATATTAACAGGTCTGTAACAAGGATACTGAAACAGAAGTTCAGCCTTGGTCTCTTTGAAAACCCATATGTGGATACAGATGCGATCAGGCTCAATCTTCCAGAAGAAAGCGCACTTTCCGCAAAGGTTGCGGAGAAATCCATCACCCTCTTATCCAATAATGATATCCTTCCCTTATCAAAGGAGATAAAAAAGATCGCCCTTATCGGCCCTAATGCCCACGAGGTTATGGCCCTGTTTGGAAATTACAGCTTTGAAAATCATGTTGTATCCACTCACTATAAGGATATGGCTGATGAGGTAGTAAAGGCCCCTACTGTATTCGATAAACTCAAAGAAAAGATAGGTAAGGCGAGGATTATCTACGCAAAGGGATGCAACATACTGGATAAAGATGTCTCAATGATACCTGAGGCTGTTAATGCCGCAAGTAATGCAGATATAGCAATCCTTGTGGTTGGTGATAAGGCCGGTCACTTCAGGGCTGGCACTGTAGGTGAAGGGACAGACACCCCTGACCTCTCCCTGCCCGGAGGCCAGGAAGAGCTTATCAGGGCAATCTTTGATACAGGAAAACCTGTAGTCATAGTACTCCTTAATGGCAGGCCATTTGCCATGCCCTGGATAGCAAAAAAGGCATCAGCGATCATTGAAGCTTGGTTCCCCGGTCAGGAAGGGTCAGGTATTATCGTTGATACCCTGTTTGGAGACCTCAACCCTGGTGGCAAAACCACACTCACATTCAGCCAGTCCGCAGGGGTACAACCCCTGTTTTATAACCATAAATTCCTTTCACAGGGTTTCCCGAAGCTGCCGGAATTTACACCTGTATTCCCGTTCGGTCATGGCCTGAGCTATACTGATTTTACATATAGCGATCTTGAGCTTTCATCATCTGAAATACATGTGGATGGTAAAATTGATATATGTTTCAAAATAAAAAATAGCGGAGATCGAAAGGGTGATGAGGTAGCACAGCTTTATATAAACGACCCTGTCGCCTCCATTCCAAGACCTGTAAAGGAACTTAAAGGATATAAGAGGATTTCTTTACTGCCCGGCGAACAGAAAAAGATAGTTTTTACGCTTTATGCGGATCTCCTTGCATTTACCGGTCTCGATTATAGGAAGATAATAGAACCGGGTGAGATAAGGATAATGATAGGGTCATCAAGTGAGGATATCAGGCTTGAAAAAAGCATAACAATTACAGGCGAGAAACGATACCCAGGTGAGGATAGGAAGTTAATAACAGATGTAAAATTGATGAATTGCTAAGTACTGGATTACATAAATTCAATGATATTTGACCTACACCTTTTATGTTACCACGGAGGACACGGAGTACACGGAGGTTTTATGTTTAAAGCCTTTATTACGTGTTCTTCGTGCTCTTGTGTGGTTGAAGTGACTGAAATTGAACCGCAAAGGCGCAAAGAGCGCTAAGAAAAATAAAAATTATTTATTAATAACATAATAAAAAGTTTTTCTCCGTGCTCTCCGTGTACTCCGTGGTGAAAATATATCTTATTGTTTTAACTGACGTATATTATAAGATTATACAGTATAAGCAAAGAATGCATTTCCCTTAAAATTTTACCCTTGCTTTTCTTTCTGAATCTTTTTCCCGTCACTTATTATAAACAAAAAGAGAAAAATGGCCCCGAATGTTATGTAAATATCCGCCACATTCAGAATGCCTGTCCGGAGAGGGCCTATACCAAAATTCATGAAATCCACTACTCTTCCATCATACCTCAACCGGTCTATAAGGTTGCCAATTCCTCCTCCAAGCACCATGGCCAGCATAAGGGTCTGTCTTATTGAAAATGCCTTTGAAAAGATCAGGTATACAAACATGGCCAAAAGAAAAAGGGACACAGCAACAGAAAAAACCCAGAACCTGATCTCTTCATTTACACTTGCACCCATACCTAAGAATCCGCCTGTGTTTTCAGCATACGTCAGTACAAAGAAGTTATATAAAAAAGAGATGGGTGCCGAGTCTTGGAAGTATTCCTGAGCAATCTTTTTTGTTACCTGATCAGATATGACCGTTCCGAAAAGCATCATTAAAATATATAAGGCCCTGGTTTTTTTTTGCATATGCTTTACTTTTTCCTTATGAGAGATTATAGAGATTCCGATTCAGACAATATATTATATAGAAACATTTAGTTCAATAATGAGATGTAAATAAATTATAAAATATTGTTATAGTTCAAAAAGGAGCAATATATGCCCTGGACAAAAGTCCTTTTAAGCGGTGATGACCTGAAGTCAGGAGAAGTTAAAAAATTACAGGCGAGATTTCGCGATGTCTTTCATGAGGCTGGCATGCCAACTGACATGGCGATGTTCGCGGGCCAGCCAACAGCCACCGGATACTTTCCATTTTATCTGACTCCTGCATGCGCAAAGATAGCTGAAAATCTCATATCAGAATATGCAGGGATTAGCTGCGACAAACCTCATAAGAGCGGCCTTGAACCGACAATGGTTATAGGCTTCAGCAGGGGATGGGACCTGCTCATAGAGTAATTGTCTGTCGAAATAAATCATGCAAACCGTGAATTCTGGGCCATGAATTTTTGACCATGAATCTTAAATTTTGAACCTTGAACCTTGAATCTTGAATTTTGAATCTTGAATACGTTCATACCGTTATTGTAATTCAGGAATAATAACACCACCTGATGGAACAATATTAACACTCGGATTCGGTATGAATTGCGCACTTTTATCAATTGCATCTTCAATGGTTGCCGCATAAATAAATCCGAGTTTCTCAGCGTCAACTGACGGTACCTCCTTTGAAAACATGATCACCTGATATTTTTCAAGTGCAAGAATCACCTGGGCCATAGACATGTTAAGTTCGGGCGCACCATTAGGTAAAATCCTTTGTCCTGAATTAAAACATTCAAAAAGCGCCTCTTTAAGCCTTCCCCTGTGTTTTTCCCTGAATGCCTGACATGCCTCCAGATACTCGCTTTTAAACGCTGAAGTACATTTACCGGCAAGAATAATCACACCCTGATCCTTTGTAATAATGGATGCGGGCTCAAGGGGCTTCATAAGCTGGGTCGCCTGTGTATATGGAAACGCGCTAATTATGGTGATATCCGCCTTTTTATTAAAGGTTTTTGAAATAATTCTTTTACATATGCCGGCGCCTTTTGAATGGGCATGAACAGGGTGGCCTGCCACTACCTGATACAGGTTGTCATTATGGTCAAGCACACTGTTTATAATAAAATCAAGCCTCCCTGCACTGGCAAGGGCTGTTACTTCTTCATAAAAGGGGTTGAGAGTCAAATCCCCTAGAACGACCTTCCTGAATGCATACCTCATATGATGTTCAAGTATGGCATCAAAATTGGAAATGCCCGGAAACATGATCTTTCCGCCACCGCCAAAACCGTTCAAGGGGTGTGGAAAAATGGAACCTATGCCAATCCTGAAATCGGCCTCATATGCACGCCTGTTGATCTTAACAACAGTGTCTGACTCAAGCTTCCCTACAGGTACAAGGTCAGGAGAGAGACAGTCATGATTAACAATACTGTAATTTTTAACAACCTCCTCACCATAGGTGCAGACCATTTCATTATAGTTAAGATGACCGTGTGTACCGAGGGCGATAATAATAGAGATTTTGCTGCGCGGTATGGAAAGGTCTTTAAGTCTTTCAAGCAGTATCTTAAGTATCTCTTTTTTAGGTGAATTACGGGTATTGTCTTCAATAAGGATGGCTACTTTATGATGAGGTTTTAACTGGCTTTCAAGGGGCTCCGCATCAACCGGATTATCAATGGCTTTCACCGCAAGCTCGTCCGTATCAGCATAAACATGGCTTTCGTTAAACTCAGCCAGCGTAAGGATATCAAAGGTTTGAGGGATATTGAAATAAAGCTTCTCATGCCCGTATCTGATATAGAGATCTTTCATGAGGGTACACCATTATCAAAGAGGCAGGGCTCAATGCCCAGCCTCTTTGATAATCTGTTAATAGGGTGCATCAAGAATGCCTCGAAGGAGACCCTTTACCTCATCTTCGATCAATTCCTTTGGGTTACCCTGGCTGCAGAAATCATTGGCATATACCTTATATATATGGTCAATGTCATCCTCTTTAAAGCCAAACTGCTCTGTCAGATAACCTGGCTGTATCTCAATATCATTGAGGAGTTGTTCCATCTCTTCAAACCAGCGGTCTGCCATTTCAAGTTGTGTCATACCTGTTGTATCTATGCCAAAAGCCTGGGTCATGGCAGCAAATTTTTCAATAGCCGCAGGCTGATTGTATCTTTCAGCCGCCAGAACTAGGGCGCCATTGGCATACCCGTGATGGCAGTCAGTTACAGCGCTTAACTGGTGCCCCAGTCCATGAACAATTCCTGCCCCTGCCCCGAAACCTATGGCTATCCCGCCCATAGTGCTGGCCCAGCACATCTTTTCGCAGGCGTCCTTGTTCATCCGGTTATGGGTGAAATCCCTGATGTTTTTATATATAAGTTCAATCGCCCTCATGAGTATACCATATGAATAGGGGCTTTGAATCTTTGTTAAAAATGCCTCAAACCCGTGGGCCATGGCATCAAAACCTGTCCATGCAGCGAGCTTTTTAGGCTGAAGCCTCATAAAGAGGGGATCAATAACCGCTACTGTCGTTTGTATATTGGGTGCGCCTATCAGCACCTTAGCCCGCTCTTTTGTATTGCTGATCGCTGCCCATGATGTCACCTCAGCGCCTGTGCCGGATGTGGTTGGTACAGAAATCTGCGGAATAACGCAGGGGTTAAGTTTGGCAAGCGTCTCCATCCATGGAGGGTTAAGCTTTGCTGCAAAATTGCCCACATCTTTTCCGCCGTTTGCATCAATTACCCTGATGCACTTTCCAGCATCAATGGAGCTACCGCCGCCAACAGCAACAATGCCGTCGCATCCGGTATCCTTGAATACCCTGTAGCCCTTCATTATCTCATGATCTTTAGGATTCGAGGTTATGCTGTCAAAAACCTCAAAAGCGATACCGCCGTGTTTTAAAACCCCCTTTATCTCGTCGATAATACCTGTCCCCTTAAGACCGGAGGTGGTTATCAATGCCTTTTTAATGCGACAAGCCTTACATTCATCTGCTATTGTTTCATAAGCCCCCCATCCCAGGGCAATCCTGGGTATAGGATTAGTATAAAGAATAGGAAACTCATAAATATTTTTATTAAACATGTCACCCCTCCTTAATAGTAGTATTTAATATTCAGCTTTTCTTCGCACATATCTCTTCTGCAAGCATCATCACCTCATCTGTCTGCCTTTCAACCTCTGACCTGAGCCTTTTAAGGTGCGCGAGTTCCTGCCTGTCCAGCCTTCCGTCCTTGATAGCATCCTTGATATACTCTATGAGATGGGATACAGAGAGAAAAATATCATTTACCTCTTTTTCAAAATTTTTTGTCATCTCTCCAAGAACCGGTTTTTTATGGAGGGACCAGCCTTCCGGTTCAAGAAAGGCCTTTATATCAGGATCACCGGTTGCTTCCACAGCTGCCCTGATAAAATCAAGGTTAATTTTTATCCGCCCGTACAGGCAGTCATATACGGTCTGCTGTGACTTACCCAGGATACATGATATCTTCTGAACTGCCTGTTTGTTTTCTTTTCTCCCGGTAATAATCCTGTGAATCTCCGGGGCTATAGCTTCAAATTCCATAGAACTCCCCCCTGTGTGGCATGAAAAAAATGAATTGACCGGATATATATAGCTCTTTATAAACAGATTGTCATCTGGTAAACTAGGCCCCTTTTAAATATTATAACCGCCACAGAAATACTTATTTTCAAAGGAGAATTATTATGAAGGTAATGGCTATCAACGGAAGCCCGAGAAAAGAGTGGAACACCGGAATTTTATTAACAAAGGCACTCGAAGGCGCTAAATCCAAAGGCGCAGAAACAGAGATGATCCACCTTTATGATTATAATTTCAAGGGATGCACAAGTTGCTTTGCCTGTAAAATAAGAGGCGGAAAAAGCTATGGGACTTGCGGATTTAAGGATGAGATGTCCCCTGTTTATGAAAAGATCAAAGAGGTGGATGTGCTTTTCCTTGGCTCCCCTATATATTTCGGTGATGTAACAGGCGAACTAAGGTCTTTCATTGAGCGGCTCCTTTTCCCTTACCTTGTTTATACTTTCCCGCCAAAGACCCTTTTCCCTAAAAAGATAGGAATTGGGCTGATATACACCATGAACTGCCCGGAAGAGTTTGCAGTAAAGGTTGGTTATGACAGGCTGTTCAGCAGTAACGAACAGATCATGAACATGATTCTTGGGAAGGCAGAATCGCTAATGAGTTATGAGACATACCAGTTTAAGGATTATTCAAAGGTAGTAGCAGATGGTATTGATGAGGCTCCAAGAAGGAAACGTCGCGAAGAGGTCTTTCCGGTTGACTGTGAAAAGGCATTCAAGCTTGGCGCAAGGCTTGTTGAAGAACAGCAGAAAATGTCACAGAAGATATATTGAAATTAAAAATGAACTACCCCGCCGCAAGCGACGGGGTATCTAAAAAGCATCGTACGCCCCAAGGGGCGGGGTATTAAACCCGGTGCTTCGCAATAAAAAATGGAATTAAAAAATAAAAAGTTGAAATTACATAACATAATGGAGATAATAACCTCCTGTTTCAATCTATATAAATATCAGGATTTGCGCGGCTAATAAAAAGGTCATTGATGACTTATCATTAAAAAACCTTATCGGGAGAAAAAATAATGGCAAAAGAAACGATAATTACAAATTTTACACTCAAGGGAAGAGAAGTTTTGTCCTCCTATGCTGCCTACACCATTGAAGGCGTGATGACCGCAAGGGTTAAAAGGGGGCGTGACACGTGGACAATTGAAGAAAGAAACGGCATTGCCAAAGGTACATCTGACGGGGAAAACGAGGCGATATATATCCCTAATGACAAGGCAATTAAATCCATTGAAAAAAATATAGTGCCCCTTTTACCTAAAAAGGTGGTTATCAAAAGGCCTGAAGACATTATCAAGGCAGCCTGTGAGTTTGATCTCAAACTTGTTGAAAAGGCCGGTCCCAATAAAAAGAAATGGGGGGGTAATGCATGCCTTGCCTCTTCCACTGTCTTTTTCCAGACCTTGTTAAAGGCATCAGGTTATGAGGCATGGCAGCTGCTTGCACCGAAGGGCATGAAGAAATTCTACATGCCCAACATTGCATTTAACATGGTATGCGGCGGGGAGCATGTGCCAGGTACCAAACAGGACATACAGGAGATGTTCTTTTTTGCCATGAAGGAAAAGTCCATCAAGGGCGTTTTCACACAGGCAATAAAATTCTTCAAGCAGTTTGAAAAGAACCTGGTAAGGGATGGGCTTCCAACAGGCACCGCCAAGGAAAGGGGTTTTGTGTTTCCTGTGAAGGATAACTATGAAGGGCTTAAAAGGATCAGGGAATGCGCAACGCAACTGGGTTTAAAACCTGCCGATTATGCAATAGGAACAGATAATGCCTTCAGCGAGATCCAGAAGACAGAAGCACTTAAGGAAAAAGGGCTTTATGACATGAGGTTTTCCGGGCTTGGTATAAAAAGCCGTGAAGAGCTTATAGAATTCGATGCAGATATTGTAAAGAGTGCAGATAATTTTGTAACAATGGAAGACCCGGGTTCTGAATCCGATGTTAAGGCCCACAGACTAATGAATGAAAAATATGGTCACAGGGTACAGATAGTTATTGATGATGCGGCAGTAACACAGATGAGGTTTATCATCCCGTTCCTTGCGGCCCCTGAACAGAAAAACAGGGCCGGTAACTCTGTTCTTATAAAGCTCAACCAGGCAGGGACATTTACAGAGACCTGTCTTGCAACAGAGATTGTCCTTGGCATTGCAGACCCGAACTGTGTCGAAACCTTCCTTGCAGCCAGAAATGATTTAGGCAGGGTATTAAAAGAGCTTAAGGCACTTGGCGTTAACAATATTAAAGAGGCGCTTCTTAATATCAAAAAGATCGGGGCAACCGCCTTCTTCTCACATCGCTCAACAGAGGGATCATCCGAGTTTCTGCCATATATGCCGCTCATATACGGCTCTGTATCCAGAAAGCTCTGGTTCAAGGCAGGCGCACCCAACGGTGAAAGAAACCTCCAGAATTATAACCCGCTTATCAGGGCTGAAGAGGCAATGAATGGAATGGGTATAAAGACTGTTGTAGCTGGCTTTGAAGGGTTGCCTGATGGGGTTAAAATACCTGCAGTAAAATAATCAGGGGAAAACCTTTTCTCTTTATATAAGCAACCGGCTTCAG
>CAZCMD010000045.1:11737-13619 GCA_964499695.1 uncultured Desulfatiglans sp. | reverse complement strand
TATGTGCGGAATCAGCGGAATAATAACTTACAATCTTTCTGAAGATGAAATATACCACAGACTTGAACAGATGGGCGCACTCCAGGCCCATCGCGGCCCGGATGACAAAAGAGAGGCTGTGTATCCATTCGGGGCAGGATTTGTCGGATTCGGCTTCAGACGGCTTTCCATCCTTGACCTTGAAACAGGCATGCAGCCAATCGTGTCACAGCAGGATCATTCCGCCATTATTTGTAATGGCCAGGTATATAATTACCTTGAATTGAAGGCCACCGCCCCTGAAATGGGATATACAACAAAGGGGGATATTGAGGTCGCACTTAACATGTACAGGAAGCATGGCCTGGATTTTTTGAACATGCTGAACGGTATGTATGCAGGCGCCATATATGATAAAAATAACAGAAAGGTGATACTCTTCAGGGACAGGTTCGGGATAAAACCCTTGTACTATACCGGGTATGAGGATAGCTTCTTCTTCTCTTCAGAGATAAAACCCCTCTTAAAGGGGAGCACAAGGCCGGCACAGATCAACCGGGACAGGATAGAGACCTTCTTTAAATACCGCTATGTACCGGGTACAGATACCATGTTTGATGGCATTAAAAAGCTTCCGCCTGGCTCTTACCTTGCGTATAACCTGGACAGTAAAAAATATGAAATAAAGAGATACTGGGATTACAAACTTGATTGTGTCATACCTGATATGAAGATAGAGGAGGCATCAGAGGAGTTTATAAGGCTTTTCAGGGATGCGGTCAGGATAAGGATGAGATCGGACGTAGAGGTAGGCACACTCTTGAGCGGGGGCATAGACTCCTCTGCTGTTTCATCAGAGGCAACAGTAACAAAACCCGATATCAGGCTCTTTTCTATATCTTTTAATGAGGAGAAATATAACGAACTTCCACTCATAAAAGATTTTATAAAAAAGAATGAGAGCCGGTTCAAGAAAACACGACACCATACCGGGCTATGCGGATCAGAGATGCTTATAGAACTTCCTGAAATATTAAAATCGATTGAAGAGCCCATATCTCTTGGCACTATCCTTCCCACAGACCAGGTATGCAGGATGGCAGGTGAAAGGGTAAAGGTTGTGCTGACAGGAGAAGGTGCAGATGAGATATTTGCTGGCTACCGCAAATTCCTGATAGAAAGTGCTGCAAGCGTTTATCACAGCCTCTCTATTCCTGATCAGAAAGGGCTTGAAGATGTTTACCCTGAATTAAAGTCATACATGAAAATAAGGAGTAACAACCCGATAGAGAGATATATACAGAGTGAATCACTATTTACAGGTGATGAACTGATGGAGCTGACAGGAAAGGATCATGTAAATGACCTTTTCCCTGAAGACGCCATACCATATTTAAGCGGTAATGAACACCCCCTGAATGCAGCATTAGCAATGGAAACAAAGGCAAGGCTACCTGATTATGTGATATTGAGGCTAGACAAGCTCTCCATGAGACATTCACTTGAGGCGCGTACACCGTTTCTCGATTACAGGCTTGCTGAGTTTGCAGCTACCCTGCCGATTAACTATAAGGTGAACCCTGCAAATAATCGTGAAAAATTTGTATGCGGTAACTCATATGCGACCTATTCTATCCTTGATAAGGAAACCGCATTCAGGAAAAAACAGCCCTTTACCATACCAATGGCAGACTGGCTTTCAGACTATTCAAGGCTGCCTGAATGTATTAAAGAGGTAATGTTTGGAGATATGGTTAAAAGACAGGGCATCATCAACCCTGATATACTGAAAAGACACTTAGGTCTGATCTCAAAGGAGAATGTCGGCCCCAATACACTTGTCTCAGAGGCTGACAGGGTTTATGCCATTATCATATTTAGTTTATGGTATGACCTTTTCTTT
>CAZCMD010000045.1:0-11637 GCA_964499695.1 uncultured Desulfatiglans sp. | reverse complement strand
ACCCCTGTTTAAGGAGAATTTATGGATCAGGGTAAATACATTACAGAATACAGCCAGAGGCTCTTTACATTACTGAAGGAAAATATCATACCTGGCCCACAGACCTTCGGGTTTGAATATGAATTTTTACCTAAAACGCCGCTCAATCTTGATATCATGCAGCAGATATACAGTTTCTTACCTGAAAAAAATTTTAAAAGAGAAGGCGCAGCCTTTGTCCATAAATCAGGTATATATATAGATTTTGAACCAGGTGGCCAGATAGAATTCCATACACAGCCATTGCTAGCGAATGAAAATGAGAGGTTAACTGATTGCCTCAGTATGATAAAAGATGTTTTGGATATTTTTAAAAATGATCTGGGTATAGAATATCTTGCACAGGGTTATATTGCCGGGCGCAAGGATTCACCACTCTGTCTTGATTCACAAAGATATATTAACCTGCATAACAGGCTTTCCCAGTGCGGCACAAGGGGGCTGGAGATGATGAAGGGTACTGCATCCATACATCTTCATGCCGGGATAAAAAAGATAGAGGCACTGCCCATCATTCTTGATGCCATGATAAAGATGTCTGAGATGGATGAGTTTAAAATGGGGCCTGACAGGAGGGATATATGGAACAACACTGACCCCACCAGGTGCGGTCAGCCTTTTAAAATCAGGCACGACATGACACCATTTGAGGTAATTGAGATGATTGTGGATCACGCTGCAAGGGCTTATCACATAGGTATAAACAGGCCATTTTTAGATACTGATGATCTGTCATTTGATGCATTCATGTATCATCTTACCACCATTTTTACAGACATCCGCCTCAATATAAAAGGCCCGTCAATAGAACTCCGGACCATAGACAGCGTGCCTATTGATCAGTTTGAAACTAAATGGCTAAATTTTATTAACCTGTTTAATGATATTTACTATTCGATTAAAGGAGGGTCTCTATGAAAAAGGTAACAATATATACCACCCAGGGATGTCCATACTGCATCAAGGCAAAGAATCTTCTTGAAAAAAAAGGGGTCAGCTACTATGAATTAAGGATTGACCTTAATCCTGAACTAGCAATAGAGGCAGTAACAAAGAGCGGTGGAAGACGCACTGTGCCACAGATATTTATCGGCGATTATCATGTGGGAGGGTCTGATGAACTGCATGCGCTGGAAAAAGAGAATAAACTTGATGGCCTGTTAGCCGAGTAGACAAGGCATGCCTTGTCTCTACAGTTTATGTTATTGTTACAGAAGGGTTGTTTAATCTTTCATGCTCTATCTTCATGCACCTGTCAATAACCAGAGTCACACCGGCCTTTACGGCCTTTTCACATGCCTCACGGTGAAAGACCCCGAGCTGCATCCAGATCACCTTTATGCCCTTTTTAATGGCCTGATCAACCACATCAGGTATTCGTTCATTACCTATGAAAAGATCCGCCACATCAATATCATGGGGTATATCACTCAGCGAACTGTAGCATTTTGCCCCGAGTATCTCTTTCTGACCCGGATTAACAGGTGTAATACTGTATCCATGTTTCATGAGGTATTTTGCAACCCTGTTGGATGGCCTCTCTTCATTTGGTGAGAGGCCCACAACAGCAATATTTTTTATATTTTGAAGGATGTGCCTGATTTTTTCAGGTGAGGGGTTAATATCATCTATATATGCATTGTCAGCATCATTCATTTGATGATCTCGTTTACCTTTTTCACCTTGTCTGATATTTCCATGGCCTTTTTTACACCTGGCACATGATTTATTACCTGTTTTTTAATACCCTCTTCCAGTATATCAGGGGCCTTTTCTTCTCCCTTTTTCTCAGGCGTTTCCTTTTCTGGCGAACCAGTTATCTCTTTTTTGATATTTCTGAATTCACGAATTGCGCCACCCAGCCCCTTCCCTATTTCAGGTATTCTTTTTGCGCCGAATAATATCAGTATTATAATACCAATAACTATCAGCTCCGGTGTTCCGATTCCAAACATCTTTATTTCCTTTTTATTTCACATACTCAATAGGTTGATCATCCTTGCCCCGTGCCTCAACCGACCCAATATGATAGGCTGTTTCACCAACAGATTTGAGACGCTGTAAGGCATCGTTAAGTTCATCACCACTCACTACTATGATAAGACCAAGGCCATTATTAAATGTCCTCAGCATATCTTCATCAGAAATGTCCCCGGCCTTTTTAAGGTATTGAAACACAGGCGAGGGTTCCCATGATGATGTCTTGATAACAAGCTTGCATTGTGAGGGTAGTATCCTTGGCAGATTATCTGTAAGGCCGCCACCTGTGATATGTGCTATGCCATATATACGGAATCCCCTGCTGATATTATTTATTGTCTTAACATAAATCCTTGTGGGTGTAAGCAGCTCTTCACCAAGTGTTTTCCCGAAGTCATCCACATAGTCGGTAACCTTCATCTTCAGCTGTTCAAAGAATATCTTTCTTGCCAGGCTGTAACCGTTGCTGTGAAGCCCGGTTGAACTTATACCGATAAGCTGATGCCCGAATGCAATCTCTGACCCGTCAAGGAGCTGGTCATTATCCACTATGCCGGTAACAAACCCCGCAAGACCATACTCCCCTTCACCGTAAAAACCGGGCATCTCTGCTGTCTCACCGCCTATTAAAGAACAGTTGGCCTCTATGCACCCGGCTGATATGCCCTTCACTATCTCCACACATTTATTAACATCAAGGCGACCCATTGATATATAATCAAGCAGAAAAAGAGGTGTAGCACCCTGAACGATTATGTCATTTACACACATGGCAACAAGATCTATGCCCACTGTATCATGTTTATCCATCATAAAGGCAACTTTAAGTTTTGTGCCCACCCCGTCTGTTGATGCCACAAGAACCGGGTTCTTCATATCCTGTGTAGGCATTGAATAAAGCCCTGAAAAGCCGCCTATATCAGTGATAACATTTGATTTAAATGTCTTTGACACTATTGGCTTAATCAGTTTAACAAAATTATTTCCGGCATCTATGTCAACGCCTGCCTCTGAATATTTGTCTTTTTTCTTCTTTGATGTCATACAAAAGTTCCCGCCAGTTCATTTATAAATATTGATTATCAATCGAGCATGCGATATGTCTAATTCATATATAAAAGATAGTAAATAGTGTGTCAGATACCCTGTTTTGTCAACAGTTTTCTTAGCGCATCAAATAGAGCGAAATCATTCACGGACCAGCACCTTAAGAAAAAGATCACCACTTTTGTTATAGGCCATTGCCTTTCCCATTCCCCTCAACCTGAGTGTGGAGCCATCCTTTACACCCGGTGGTATTGTCACATTGAAAAGTCTCCGCTGAAATCCCCAGGGGATATTGACCAGTTTTCTGGTTCCGTTTATCGCCTCCAGGTGGCTTATAATTATATCGCCGTTAAGATCAGGGTTTTCAGGAGCACTGATCGTATGAATATTCTGTAGCTTTGGTGTACTCTTTTTGGATGTAGCAATACGCAGTTTACTGCTAACACCTGAGCTGGGTGCAGCAAGCAGCATCTTTAAAAACAGTATACCGGCAATAAAACCGCCAATATGCGCCCACCATGCTATCCCGCCTGCATGATCCGATGAACCAGCCGCATTTAAAAATTGCAATAAAAACCAGATGCCTAAGAATACAAAGGCCGGCACCTCTATAAAATATGGAATAAAGAAAAAAGGTATCAGGGTAAGTATCTTTGATCTGGGGTATGAAATCATATATGCACCCATAACCCCTGCAATGGCTCCGCTCGCCCCTATTGTTGGTATGGTGGAATGGGGATTTAATACCAGATGAAAAAGACCAGATGCAAGACCGCATAAGAGATAAAAAACAAGATACCGTACATGGCCAAGCCTGTCTTCAATGTTATCCCCGAATATGTATAATGACCACATATTCCCTAAAAGGTGCCAGAACCCGCCGTGAAGAAACATGAAGGTAACAAGGGCAATTATCTGCTCCGACGGGTTGAACATCCTGCCTATTTCAGGTACCGTATACCTTGCCGGGATAAGACCATAGGTATTTATGAATGAATTAGACCCTGCTCCCTGTGACAGTTGAACCAGGAAAAAAAATACATTCACTGCGATCAATGTAACGTTAACCACCGGGTAATTTTTTGAACTTATCGTATCTCGTAACGGTATCATGTGTTTTCCAGTTAAATAATATAGATCGTGTCCATCCAGAAAGAGGCAAATTCTGGATGGGGCTTTCAGCAGTCAGCGATCAGCTGTCAGCTAGCTCTATGGTTTAAAAGCCTTTTGCTGAAAGCTGAACGCTAATGGCTGACCGCTCGAATCCAAAAACGACAGTTTCTGGATGGACATTAAGTAATACCAGAATCCAGCTTTCAGCGGAAGATAAAATAAATACTATATTCGTTATGACAATGGTATGAATTTTATCAATCTTTTACCATATCTAACGCTAAAAAACATATTGTACACTTAAAGAAAGGCTTTAACAGGTGAATTCTATTGACATTTTCTGCTCTTATTTCTAAACAGTTATATTATTTTGTGGAAAAATTAGAGAGATTAACAGGGCCTGAATTTTTAATATCGCTCAAGGCAAGTAAGTTCCGGTTAAGCGCATACGGGTAAAAATGGAAGAGAACTCAGTAGACAGAAGTTTTTCAGAGAGCCTTGCAGGTATAAAAAATATCGGCAGGTATGAAATAATCTCAAAACTTGGCCGGGGTGGATCAGGTATTGTGTTCCTGGCAAGAGACCCCTATATAAAAAGAAAGGTGGCTATAAAGGTTGCCCAGACAACCACTGACAGGGCAAGGGAGAGATTCCTTGTTGAGGCACAGTCAGCAGGGCAGTTCAGCCACCCCAATATCGTCTCTATATATGATGTGGGTGTGCAGGCCGATTTCTGCTACATTGCAATGGAATATATTGAAGGCCATACCCTTGACAGATACTGTGATAAAAACAACCTCCTGCCCCTGCAAAAGGTCATTGAGATAATCTTGAGCGTATGCAGTGCACTTGATTACAGCCACAGGATGGGGATTATCCACAGGGATATAAAACCTGCCAACATCATGCTCGATGAAGAGGGCATAACCAAAATAACAGATTTCGGTATTGCCCAGATGATAGAGGATATACCTTCGGTCGGTTTTTTTGGCACACCAAGCTATATGTCACCTGAACAGGTCACAGAATCTGCTATTGGATTTCAGAGTGATATCTTTTCACTTGGCTGTGTATTATTTGAACTCCTTTCAGGTGAACAGGCATTTCCTGGTGATAATAATTTCTCCATTATCTACAAGATATCCAACACAGAACCGACTCCCATACTCTCCTTAAAACCCGAACTGCCGGAGATATTGAGCGACATAATAAAAAAGGCAATTAAAAAAGATATCCATGCAAGGTATCAGACATGCACCGAACTTGCCTATGACCTGAGGATTGCGTTACGCGGCATATCAGGGTCGGCTGTCACCAGTGACAAGATAAAGGATGTGGCAGATTATATATCGCATCTAAAATTCTTCCAGAACTTTCCCCATGAAGAGGTAAAGGAGATAGTGGCGCTGAGCCAGATCATTAAGGCAGTCAAGGGTAAAAAGATCGTCTCTGAAGGAGAGATAGATGATACATTCTACATCCTTATGAGCGGTAAAGCCCTGGTTAGAAAAAGCAGCGATTTAATCGCCACTATCGGCCCAGGCGACTGCATTGGTGAGATGGCCCTTATTGGCAGCCAGAAGAGGATTGCAGATGTTACAGCAGAAACAGACTGCATCCTGTTAAAGATCAGTGCATCTTTGCTTGACAATGCCTCCGATTCTTTAAAACACCTCTTCTTTAAAAACTTTGCTGTAACACTTGTTCAGAGATTATCTGTATCATCCAGAAGTAAATAGATTTACAGAGCGGTTATATTGCTTTCGGTAAATTTCTTAAGCTGTTTTCTATAATACGGGTTGCCTTTATCACGCAATATTGCCTCTTCTATTATCCGAATAGCCTCTTCTCTTTTACCCATAAGAAAGCTGGCCTCTGCAAGGGTATCTAAGAATATTGGTGACCTTTCAAGCTTAACAGCCTCCTTTGCAAGTTCATAACCCCTTTTAATATCAGTTAGCTCTGGGTTTTGTGCTGTAATAAGAAGCCATGAAAGGTTGTTAAGCGCCATGGCCTGTTTTTTATCCAGTGTAATTATCCTTTCATAAATTTCTTTGGCTTCATCAAGTTTATTCAAATCATGGTATGTCATAGCAAGGCTGATCATTAGCTCAATATCCCCTGGCCTCTCTTTGGCCTCATTCTTAATGATGAAGGTCAGAAGGTTACTGGTAATATATTTTTTGACCGGTGTTACGAAAAATAGGGTCGAAAATAAAAGTATGCCTGCGATAAACACAATATATGCAGATACCACAAGCCTTTTGTGTCTTTTTATCAGCCCGGGGGTTTCATGGCTTTTCAGCAGAAATTCCACCCTCTGTCTGATACTGAAATGATGCCAGCTCGGTACATCCCTGGTCCGCCCGCTTAAAATGGCTATCTTTTCAAGTGAACTTATTATTGGTGTTGGATCTTGTAGTGTAACTGCCGCATAGGTATCTGCCTGTCTCTCAAAATGGCGCATAAAAAAACCCATAATAAACCTGAAATATATGATCAGAATCAGTATTAAAGGGACAGAAAACAGGATCATATTGAATTTTTCCGGTATATTGAGAAATGAGGCTCTTGAACTCAGGTATCCCATCAACATGAAATAATTATCAGAATCAAGAAGGCCCATAAAAAAGATAAAAAAACCTATAAATAATAATGAAAGCTTCACCTGGTGTTTATATTTTGCATGCCCTGCCTCATGGGCCATTACGGCATTAAGTTCAGGTTGTGTCAGGATATCCATAAGCGAATCGGTTATCATGATATACCTGTATCCGGGAACAATACCCATTATCCCGGCGGTCAGCATCTTCCCTTCGAGGATCGGCCAGTTTACTATCTCTTTGTATTTAAAACCCAGGTTTCTTAAAAATGTCCTTATGCCTTCAGCCTTTAATGAATCAGGTAACGGTTTGCAGCCCCAGAAATATTTTATTACAACAGGTATATAAATCATGATTATGATTAAAAAAAACAGTAGAAAGAGTGTCTGTCCTGACGGACTTTCAAGAAATATTTTAATCCCCGGCAGGTGGCTGAATTCAATAATATCAGTAACAATGGAGAGCAATAGCCATGGAAAAATTACAGGTATGTTTAGCCTGATATTTCCAGTGATAAAGCCCCTCTTCCCGATATCCGCGCCAAAGATAATGTTGTAGGCAGGATGGGCAAAATACCAGATGGTGCTCAGATAGAGTATAAAGATGATTATCGCTGAAATGCCCTGAAAAAAATATATACCGCCTAAAAAGGGTATGGCCTCTATCAGGCGTTTCAGATCAAAAGAAAAGCAGTCAAGAGAGAATATAAAGATGGACAGGACAGAGAGTTTCAGGATGAGCCTGCTGTACATGGCTGCATATCCTGATGCTGTACCCCTTTCAAATAGCCTGATGAGCCGTTTGAACCAGACTCTGCATATAAAAGCAAAAAGACACCAAAAAAGGGCTATCATGGATATGCTGTTTAACAGTGGCCATGATTGCCCTGGGTCATTCAGATTGAGATTAAAAATAAGGAGAACAATAATAAAGTAGATTATATTATTGAACATACCCTGCTATTTAATTCCATTATCATCTGTTTTGAATTCGAGGTTTCCGCCTCCGGGTGGAAGGCTCAAATCACCTTTTATCTGTATTGAAATAGTGTACCGGTCTTCAAGCTCCACCAGTTCATGTCTCTTTTTGTTCAGGATATAGTCTGCCACCTCTGTTGGAAGGGTAGCGATTACACTTGAAACACCACCTTTCAATACCCCTTTCTGCATCCTTCTCATATATGAAAGTGCTGCTGCGCCAGGGCCTATTACAGTACCCCTGCCCTGGCAGTGATCACATGTGACATAGGTCTTTGATTCGATTGATGGCCTGAGCCTCTGGCGTGATAGTTCAAGCAGCCCGAACTTTGAGATACTGGCCACATCGGTCTTTGCCCTGTCTTTTTTTAGTTCTTCACGCAGGGTTTTTTCAATAACCCTCATATGTTTTTTATCCCTCATGTCTATGAAGTCAATAACCACCAGGCCGCCAAGGTCCCTTAGCCTCAATTGTCTTGCTGCCTCTACTGCTGCCTCAAGATTGGTGCTGAAAGCCATGCTTTCAACGTCCTTACTGCTTTTTGCCCTGCCAGAGTTTACATCAATGGATATTAATGCCTCTGTAGGGCCAAAGACGATTGACCCACCTGATTTGAGTTTTACGTTGTTTAAGTAAATGCTTTCAATCTGCTCTTCAACACCGTAGTTATCAAATATCGGACGGCTTTCCTTATAGAGTTTAACCTTGCTGGAATCCCTTGGGGAAAAAATCCTCATGTATTCCTTTATCTTGGAATAGGTATCCTTGTCATCCACTATTACCTCTGAAACCTCACTGTTGTAATAATCCCTGAGGGTCCTGAGGCAAAGGTCATCCTCCTTGTGCACAAGGGTATAAGGGGGGAGCTTTGCTACATCCTTCTTGATATTTTTCCAGAGCCTCAACAACCTGTTAAGGTCCTTTGACAGGTCTTTTTTATTCTGACCTTCGGCAACTGTCCTGATGATATACCCCACACCTTCAGGGTATTTCATATTGTTCATTATTTCCTTGAGGCGGTTTCGTTCCTCTTCGCTCTCGATCTTCTTTGATACACCGTTTATTGTGCGTCCGGGGGTGAGAACAACGTACCTGCCTGCAAGGGAGATATAGGTGGTGAGATGTGCCCCTTTTTTCCCGGGCATCTCCTTTAACACCTCCACAAGCAGCTCCTGCCCTTTATCTATAACCTTTTCAATAGGCGGATAAGGGCGCTCCCTGCTCGTTTCAACAGCCTCGTTGTAATATTCGGGGTGAATAGAGTCTATGGGTAAAAACCCGTTTTTATCAGCCCCGAAATTGACAAAGCAGGCCTGAAGGCTTGGCTCTATACGTTCAACAACACCTTTATAGACATTCCCCTCCATCTGCTCGCCGCTTATGGTATCAATATGAAACCCTTCAAGCGCACCATCAGATACAAATGCAATGCGGAGCTCTTCAGCCTCAACCGCATTGATCAACATAATTTCTTTTTTCATAAATTTTCTCTTCCTGTATATTTAATAAACAGCAATCATATTGCTGTAATTTTCTTTTTTTCTTAAAACCTAAACTAATTTAAAAGTCAATATAAGTGATTCAAAGTTTGATCAGATATCTGTTACCTTTTCCTGTTGATCACACTTGCTGCGTACCCTGCCCCGAATCCATTATCAATATTAACTACAGTAACACCTGATGCACATGAGTTCAGCATGCCTAAAAGGGCGGCTATACCGCCAAAACTTGCGCCATAACCCACGCTTGTCGGCACCGCTATTACAGGCTTATCAACAAGGCCGCCTATCACACTAGGAAGCGCCCCCTCCATACCTGCAACAACAATAAGCACCTCTGCCCTGAAAAGTGTCTCTTTTCTGGCAAGTATGCGGTGAAGGCCTGCCACACCGATATCATTTACAATCTCAACCCTGTTTCCCATAAACTCCGCTGTAACTGCCGCCTCTTCCGCCACAGGTATATCAGATGTGCCAGCGCATATCACAAGTATGGTCCCCTGCCCTGTGATTTCAACAGGCTTTTTGGTCAGGACTAGGGCTTTTGATCTTTCATGATATTTACTCTCAGGAAATTCCCTGATTATCCTTTCCGCCTTTTCATCAGATAGCCTTGTTACAAGGATACGCTCATCCTTTTCATACATCCTCTTCATTATTGAAATGATATCTTCTGCCCTTTTTCCCTCTCCGAATATCACCTCAGGTGTGCCCTTCCTGAGTTCCCTGTGATGGTCTATATTTGCAATACCAATATCCTCAAATGGCAGGGTCTTGAGGCTCTCCATTACCTCTTCGACAGTAATATTTTTATCCCTGAGATCGGTCAGAAGTTCTTCAAGTTTTTTTTTGTTCAAAAATATCCCCTTCCTGGAATATCTATTATTTTAATCAGAAGCACTGTTTTGATTATATTACTTCCTGCGGTCCGGCTACCCTGTATACCATATGAATGGTCATTTTGGTACAATCTTATTTAACATATATCCAAAAAGAGGTTATTTCTAGCTGAAGCTTTTAATTTTCAGCTATTAGCTGTTAACCAACTCTTTGTTTTATACCTTTTGCTGAAAGCGGAACGCTGATGGCTGACCGCTTGCATCAAAAACGACAGTTTTTGGATGCATATTATTCATACTTTTCAGTGAAAATTACTAAATTTTACAATAAATTACAACACCTTTATTAAACTTACTGGAAAAATCCAGCTTTTACGTTTTATAATCTATCCTCCAAAGCTCCTCTGACTGCCATAACTTAAGTGAAGGTGGTTAACGAAGGTGAAATCATCAAATTCCATAAGGATGTCATTCCTAACGTGCTTGTCCCGCCGGAGTATAATCGTTTTCATTAAGGAGGAACCAGGACATCTTCACCGCAGCGTCATTCCCCGGCTCCGACCGGGGAATCCATTTTATTCTTCTTTTTCCTTCATAAAATCAGGGTTATTTAGGATTGATTAATAAAAAGCAAACAGCTATTATCTCTTTGCTTTAAATTTAAATTCTTAAAATAAAAGTTATTCAAATTCCGATTCATCTTTGTGTATAACATTCAAAATGTAAAGATAGCCGGATCAAGTGAATAATTTGTTAACAATCTACAAAAGGAGAAAACTATGAAGAAACTTTTATTAATCGCAGAAATTCCAAAAACTGATAAATCTTCCAAAACCAACACCTACTTACAAGCTTGATCTTCATTCCTAGAAGAATTACATGATATTCAAAAAGAATCCGCAAATCAGATAGGATCTCCTGAAAGACCTTCGAGCAATGTCTGGTTACTTGAATTCGAAGGGCATGGCAAAGTCGTTGCCAAGATAAAATTGACTCTTGAGAAATATCATATTGATTATTCTTCATATTTAATCTCCGGTGAAATTGTTGCTATTGATCACCCCCGAATAGTCAATGGCATGGATTTATCAGGGGTTTTTCGCTAACCAGCAACTTCACTTGACGGAGCAAGTGAGTTGCATGTTATTTGCTTAAAATGAATCAAGGAGATCAAAATGTTATTTCGTATATTAGCTGGCATTTTAGGGTTCCTCTGTATCGTTACAATTCCAATAATGTTTGTTGAAAGACTTGGTTTAAAATATTTACTTTTTCTTCAAATACCCTTTGGTGCGTTAATTATAATTTATGCTTTAGGTGGCGAAAGAAAAATTCGGGAATATCTTCCTAGCCACATTGCGAATTTATTAGTGGGGCCTATTGAAAACAAGGAAAATAAATAGAAATATTAATCCATAATGTAAATAACAAAGGTTTCAACGCCGACAAGGCGTTCCGCCTTGCCGGTTAAACCTGCCGTTAGCGTGCGACACGAGGTCGCACAATTGAGTGTATTGGGGCAGAAGCCTTCAATACCCG
>CAZCMD010000044.1:0-30389 GCA_964499695.1 uncultured Desulfatiglans sp. | reverse complement strand
GATACACTCATGCACATCCCTTTCAATTCTTTAATTTTTATGATATGTGGGGTAATAGTATCTAAAATAAATCGGAGACTTTTTATAATACATGTTAATACTGAATTCAAATCGCACATTTGATTTGGATGTTAGTGATATAAAGGTAAATTTGGGGAGGGTTTTACTGTATGGCAATCAATAGGGAAGAACTGAAGGAGATAATAATAAAGGAGCTGTTTCTTGAGGATATCACTCCTGGTGAGATAGATGATAATGCCCCCCTTTTTGGAGGAGGTCTTGGCCTTGATTCTCTTGACGCGGTTGAACTGGTAGTCATAGTACAAAAACATTTTAATGTGGAAATAAAAGATATGGATGAAGGCAGGGTTGCTTTTCAATCGATCAAATCTCTTGCTTCGTTTATTGAGGATCATAAAAAATAATGAACCGCGCAACACCGGTAGCAATAACAGGAATAGGCTGCCTGTGTGCCTCTGGTAACTCACTCGTCGCATGCATGGAGTCTATCTTTTCCGGCCACCGTAATGCAGGAACTCCTGTTTCATTAACATCATCTCACCAGTGCAAGTATCCTGTCTTTGAAGTAAACAGTGAAATTGTCTCTAATAAATATGATAGATTAAAATATTCAAGGACCTCTATGCTCGGTCTTCTGGCTGCTTACGAGGCGATGGAAGATGCAGGTCTGGACAATGATTATATCGAAGGCCTTAAAATTGGTGTAATCATGGGGACAACTGTAGGTTGTACTTTGAATAATGAGCAGTTTTACCGTGATTTTCGGGAAAAGAAAAATCCGGGTATGATACCCATAACAGGATACCTGAACAGTAATCCCTCTTCTGTGATTGCCAGTGAATATTCATTTAAAGGCCCTTGCCAGACAATTAATAATGCATGTTCTTCAGGTACTGACGCTGTCGGTATCGGGGCATCATGGATAAGATCAGGTCTGTGCGATGTTGTGCTTGCAGGCGGAGCAGATGAACTCAGCAGGATATCATACAATGGTTTTATCTCTCTTATGATTACCGATGAAAACCTGTGCAGGCCATTTGACAGAAACCGCAAAGGCCTTAATCTTGGCGAGGGCAGTGCCGTACTTGTGCTTGAGAGCGAAAAATCATATAAGATGCGTAAAAAACAACCCAGATCATTTGTGCTTGGTTATGGCTCTTCCTGTGACGGATACCACCTTACAGCGCCTCATCCGGAGGGCAGGGGACTTAAAAAGGCTATCAACGATGCCATGCTTTTAAGCGCAATAAGAAAGGAAGATATAGCATTTATTAATGCACACGGGACAGCCACACCGGATAATGACAGGGTTGAGGCAAAGGTATTAAAGGAGATTCTTCAAGGTATACCTTTCCTCTCTACAAAGGGTTACACAGGTCATACACTTGGTGCAGCAGGTGCAATAGAGGCGGCATTCACTGTCGCGTGTCTTGAATCAGGTCATTTACCCGGTAATGCCGGTTTTACTGAACCTGACCCTGAGATAATGGTTGCTCCTGTTGTAAAAAACACAGAAATTTCCGGTAAAACCGCAATCTCGGAATCTCTGGCCTTTGGTGGTCATAACTCGGCCCTGGTATTAAGTGTTAAAGGGGTATGATATGGGAATGAATATAATGGGCATAGGTGTTGTTGGCGGTTTTGGCTGCGGTATTGAAAGCCTTGCAGATTGCCTCAATAGCGGCTCTCTCCCAAAAACATGCAATCAAACTGCCAGCGATTCCGATTATTTTTACCCTTCTTACATTGCTGATACATCATGTCTCACAGAGTTTGTTTCAAAGCGTGAACTGCGCAGGATTGACCATTTTTCGCAGCTTGCACTCACAGGGGCCTTTCTCTCATTAAAGGATGCAGGTATCGATAAGCTTGAGAGTAAAGAGACCGGCCTTATCATCTGTTCAGGTTATGGATCATCACGCACAACCTTTTCATTTCTTGACTCTTTAATAGATTATGGTGACCAGTGCGCCTCTCCCACACTTTTTTCAAATTCGGTGCATAATTCAGCAGCGGGAAATATCTCAATCTTTCTGAATCTTTCAGGGCCTTCACTTACAGTAAGCCAGTTTGAGCTGTCAGTACATTCTGCCCTTATCAGTGCATCAATCTGGCTTAACGAGGGGAGAGTAGATCAGATACTTTTCGGTGCTGTAGATGAAACATGCGATGTTCTGAAATACTGTTACAACGGTTTTTTCGGTAAAAGAGGGGATATTTCTTTAACACCTTTATCACCTTTATATCAAAGCGCCATTCCAGGAGAGGGTGCAGTGTTTTTATTACTGTCAAAAGATAAGCCCTCTACAAAAAACTACGGATATATAGATCTTGTGCAGACAGGGAGTACCCATGAAATTCGTAAATATATTCCTGCTGATTCATACTATATTGTCAATGCGGATGGTCACATGGAATGTGACAGCCTTTACGCAGAGATAATTCCTGAGGGCTCTGCTATATCATGTTTTACCCCTGTTTACGGTTCTATGCCCACAGGCCCCGCATTTGACCTTGCGACCGCTGCAATCTGTTTCAGTAAAGGCAGAATATTTCCCTCCACGGATGCAGTAAAAGATGCATCTTATTTTCAGGTAAATAAAAACGGAAACCCGGTCAATAAAAAAAATATTTCTTGCATAAAAGCTGGAAGACATGGAGAATCAGGTATAATAAACATCTCTAATCACCTGAAGATATAACATGGAGCAAATGATGGATATCAAACGCTATACCCCGGTATTTGCTTTTCTAATTGTATTTTTTATTCTGGTATTTTCAGGCTCAGCCCTGGCAGAAGATGAAAGAAAATATGATGCTACAAGGTATGGTCTCTCACTTATAACAGGCAGGACATATAATCTTACCAATAATATAGACTTTTACATGCTATCCGGTTTTGCCCTTTATGATTACGACAGGATCTGGAAACATAAGGCCCCTGATGCGCTCAGATTCAGGGTTGAGGGATCTATCGGTGCAGCTCATTACAGAAAGATCCGCCTGGTATCATCCGTGAATATTTTTGCCACATATTTTCTTGACTGTTTAGAAACCCCTGCTTTGAAACCATATATAGAGGGTGGCATAGGTGTAATTTATACAGACTTCCAGGTCAGGGGACAGGGATTAAGAATCAATTTCAATCCGCAGCTTGGAGTTGGAACAGAGATAGATGCAGGTGGTGACAGCAGGTACTGTATTTCGTTAAGGCTCCATCACATATCAAATGGCGGACTTGATGATCAAAACAGGGGCATTAATTCAGTCATGGGTATGTTCGGGATTTATTTTTAAGGTTTAGAAATATTTAATTTAACTACTTTATTAAGGAGGACACTATGTTTAAAAGGATAGTTACTGCAACAATTCTGACAGCAGCACTTTTTATTAACCCAATGATTTCTGAAGCAAAGAAGGAATATATTATAGAAGGCCCGGTTTATATGAAGGTAAACATCCATTACCAGAATAATGGAAAAGACAATAAGGCAAGTTACGCAAACTTTACCAACCCTGGTGCAGGTCATAAAATACTTGCTGTTAATACACCGGTGCAGATCAAAACCTGGAAAAGACAGGGTTTTATTATTGTTAATACAGAAACAAATGAAGAGATTTTTTTTGAGTATCATGAACCCCGTATGCAGATGACTACAGATGAGTATCTCAATAAAATTACATCATCAGCAAAGACCGATCTTTCAAGTCTTTCTGAAAAAGATCAGAAAGGTATAAAAGATGGAATCGCATCACAGGGCATGACAAAAAACGGGGTTATGACGGCCCTTGGATATCCCGCAACACACAGGACCCCATCACTTGAAAGCAATACCTGGGTATACTGGGGCAACCGTTTTAAAACTATTGCTGTAACATTTGATGATAAAGGGATTGTAACAACCATTCAGGAATAATGAACTGATAAAATGCTCTCAGGGGAAATTATTGATCCCTGAGAGCATTTTATTTTACATTAGATTATATAGAAAAACATGTTGTTCCAGATAATCCTGTTCTATTCAACATACACATACATATTTTCAGATGCTGCATCGGGTACAATACCTTTTCGTGTGAACAGTTCACTCAGTGTTACAAACTCATATCCTTCCTTAATGAGGTATGGTATCAGGGTATCAAGTGCAGCAGGTGTTGGGTGGGGCTTGGGCTGCATATCATGCAGCAGGATAATCACACCATCCCTTATCCCTGGTTTCAGTTTATCCATTATTCGGTCAGTGGTATCTCCTCCGCCTTTAGGCCAGTCTCCTGCTGCCAGACCGCTTGCAAAGGGGAGATCAATTGCACTGTACATAGCAGGGCTTGTTGACAGGTTTGGCGGCCTGAAGAAAGCTGGTGTTACTCCTGCATATTTTTTAATAGCCGCAGTTGTATCGGATACAGATTTTTTCACCTCATGAATAGTCATCTTAGCCATATCATCATATGACCATGAATGGTTCCCTATCTCATGGCCTGCCTTCACCATGCGGTCAATAACAGGTTTTGTAGCATCATTCAGGTTCTGGCCAACAACAAAGAATGTGGCCTTCACATGGTATTTATCAAGCTTATCCAGAACGAGTGATGTAAGTTCAGGGTCTGCACTCGGCCCGTCATCAAATGTGAGGGCACACAATTTATCCGGTCTTTTACCTGATATGTGAATGCAGGATTGCGAACCCAATATTGACAATGTTAATAATGAAAGAATAAACATCCTTTTCAATCTTTTCTCCATTTGTTTACAGGGGAATACAACATCATTCCCACTTTTAAGCTCCCCTCCACTCTGTGGGAGGGGCCGGGGGAGGGGGAAACCCGGTTGGATATAAAAGTCATTTTACTGGCAATCTTTTACACCCTCACCCAACCTCTCCCCTCAAGGGAGAGGCGCTTAAGTTAAATCTTAATTCAATAATATGGAATTTTATACCCCACCGAAAAATGTGGCATTTAATCCGCCTTCGTCAAGGTCTTCAGTCTCCGCTAAAGCTACACCCTGACAAGATGGAGGGACAAGAATGCCACCCTACGATCTTCGCTTCAACGGTTTAAACAGATATTCAAGCCCGTTTACCTTGATCTCATATACGCTTCTTAACATATCCCCAAGTTCACCCTCAGGAAGCCCCTTGCCCATAAACCATATAAGGTAGGTTTCAGGAAGGTCAATAAGCGACCTCCCCTTGTATTTCCCGAACGGCATCTTTGTTTCCACAAGCTTTATAAGATACTGAGGATCAGGTTGAACATCATTAGCCATATAAAATATCTAGCCCCTTGTAAGGTGACGATACTTGATCCTGTGTGGATTAACCGCTGCCTCACCAAGCCTTTCCTTTTTATCCTGTTCATACTCGGTGTAGTTGCCGTCAAACCATACTGCCTTGCTGTCACCCTCAAATGCAAGTATATGTGTTGCGAGCCTGTCTAAAAACCACCTGTCATGGCTGATAATTACTGCACTCCCGCCAAAGTTTTCTATGGCCTCTTCAAGCGCCCTCAGTGTGTTAACATCAAGGTCATTTGTAGGTTCATCAAGAAGAAGTACGTTCCCGCCTTCCTTAAGCATCCTTGCCAGGTGTACACGGTTTCTTTCACCACCAGATAGATTATTAACCTTTTTCTGCTGGTCACTGCCAGAAAAATTAAACCTTGCTACATATGCCCTGGAGTTTACCTCCCTGTCGCCAAGCTGAATGGTGTCATGGCCCTCGGATATAACCTCCCATATGTTTTTTTCAGGGGCAAGTGTATCCCTGGTTTGATCCACATATGAAAGCTTTACTGTTTCACCTATCCTGAATTCGCCAGATGTAACCTGCTCCTGCCCGGTTATCATTTTAAACAGCGTTGTTTTACCAGCACCGTTTGGGCCAATCACACCCACAATGGCGCCTGATGGCACAGAGAATGAGAGGTCATCAATAAGAAGGTTGTCATCATATGCCTTGCTTATATTCTTTGCCTCTATTACAACATTGCCGAGCCTTGGTCCCGGTGGGATAAATATCTCCAGCTCCTTTTCTCTCTCTTTTGTCTCCTGATTAACAAGGCTGTCATAGGCGGTTATACGCGCCTTTGCCTTGGCGTGACGCCCTTTAGGCGACATCCTGATCCATTCAAGCTCCCTCTCAAGGGTTTTTCTTCTTTTGCTTTCTCCCTTTTCTTCAAGGGCAAGTCTTTTCTGTTTCTGTTCAAGCCATGATGAGTAATTGCCCTTCCACGGAATGCCTTCACCACGGTCAAGTTCAAGTATCCAGCCTGCCACATTATCCAGAAAATACCTGTCATGGGTTACTGCTATTACTGTCCCCTCATATCTCTGCAGATGCTGCTCAAGCCACGCAACGGTCTCTGCATCAAGGTGGTTGGTCGGTTCATCAAGAAGCAGTATATCAGGCTTTTTTAAAAGCAGCCTGCACAGGGCAACACGGCGTCTTTCACCGCCGGAGAGCACCTTTACCGGTGTATCACCTTCAGGGCAGCGGAGCGCATCCATAGCCATCTCAAGACGCGAATCAATGTCCCATGCATCCATGGCATCAATCTTTTCCTGCACCTTCCCCTGTCTTTCAATCAGATCATTCATCGCATCATCAGACATGGGCTCTGCAAATTTTTCATTTATTTTATTAAACTCCTTTAATAGGTCAACTGCCTCCTGGAGCCCCTCTTCAACAACCTCTCTAACTGTCTTTGAATCATCAAGATGGGGTTCCTGCTCAAGTAACCCGATAGTAAGGCCCGGTGATATGGTCGTTTCACCATTAAACTCCTTGTCCACACCTGCAAAGATCCTTAAGAGGCTGCTCTTCCCTGACCCGTTAAGACCCAGTACGCCTATCTTGGCCCCGTAAAAATAGGAAATGGAGATATCCTTTAATACAGGTTTTTTGTCATAGAATTTACTCACCTTCATCATTGAATAGATGATCTTATTTGCTTCCTGGCTCATGTATTTATATTTCCTCCTTCATGAGTTTTCTGTATTTGTCCAGCTCTCCCTGCATGGATTTTATTATTGTTGTTAAAACCGCCACATCATCCACAAGACCCATAAAGGGTATAAAGTCAGGGATGAAATCTGCCGGTATAATAAAATAGAGCAGTCCCCCTGCAATAATGCTCATGTTTACAGGGTGCAGTTTATAATTGCCTTTAAGGGCATCCCTTGTCATGTGGTAAAGGTCCTTAACATCCTTCATGATGTTTTTTATAGAGCCTGATGAATGCCTTATTTTATCGCCAAATATATCATCATTAACATACTGGCCAAATTCCTTGCCACCTGAATAACGTAATATCCTGTCATAATGCCCCTTTTCCTTTGGATCAGACAGAACACCATATGCAATATTAAGGGCCTTTGTCATCTCTTCGGCCTGATCTCTTCGGTCAGGGTTTTTATCAGGGTGCCATTCCATGAGCTTTTGCCTGTAAGCCCTTTTTATCTCATCCGGATCAGCCTCTTTATCTATTTCAAACAGTTCGTAATAATTCATAATTATTAAATAATTTTAAGAATAATAAATGGAAAAATATCCGCTGGAAATTCCATATTTGACAACATTGTAAAAAGGCAAGTTATCACGCAAAGCCGCTAAGAACACCAAGAAAAACTATTTAATTTAAGTAGTTACCTTTGTGACTTTGTGCCTTTGTGTGAGATCCAGCTTTTTTACCAAACCATCAAATTTCAGGCAGGAGCTTATTTTACTTTAAGTTTTATGTCCACTAAATTCAGGGTGGATTTACTGTAAAGTAATTAAATATCCCGTTGTTTGAAAGATATAAACCGCGAACTACACGAACGACACGAAAAAAGACTTTTTAATTACTATAACTTTCGCGCTGTTCGCGCCGTTCGCGGTTAAAAAACTTTTAATCCATGAACCGCGAAATACTCGAAATACACCAAAAGATATGAGGTAAATATTCTCAATTCTCCCGAATGCAAATATTAAGACTTTGGCTTTATTATTTTCCTAATAGCCTAAAGTCTAAAGGCTAACACCCCTGGTTTAACATTTTTCCTTTCAACTCTGAGCTTTCTTCTCTTCCAATTGATCATTGTTCATTGATCATTGATACTATCTTGACCAATATATTCGCATAATATAAAGATAATCTTAAAAGCATTTCAGAAAGATCATCAGAATATTTTCATGTCTTTGATTATCTACCGGAGGACTCATGGCAAGAGTTATAAGGATTTTGTGCTTGGTTTTGTTGGTTATTACTCTTAGTTTCAATCTAATAAATGCTGCCGGTAATTCAGGCCCGGAAAATAGCCCCAAGCCTCTTGAAATAATCAACATTACCCCGAGCGGAGAGGATGTGCCTGCTGGCAGGCAGATTACATCCAAATTTAACAGGCCGGTTGTTCCGGTGGGCAGAATGGAGCGCGATGCCTCAGAGATACCAATCGAAATTAAACCCGAGGTTAAAGGTCAGTGGCGCTGGCTTGATACTACCACCCTTCCCCTGATGCTGGATGAATATAACACCCTTTCGCTTGCTACACATTATAAGATTACAATAAATCCCGGCATTAAGGCTGAAGATGGTGCAACCCTTAATAGATCTGTTAAACATTTTTTTATCACAGAACGCCCGAAAGTAAATGGAACAAGATTTAACACATGGGAATCGCCCGGCATGCCAGTAATCAGGATAATCTTTAATCAACCGGTCTCAAAAAATTCACTCGAAAAGCATCTGTTAATCAGGATTAAAGGAAAAGAGAAAAAAACAATTATCTTTGATATAAAACCTGATCTTGAATATGAAAAATTTCTGGAAAGAAACCAAAAAAATTATGATGAAGGATATATTCAGCGCACATTTCCTGAACTAATGAGTCAATATAAAAGAAAGGACAAATTTACTTTTGTAAAAAATGGAATTGAATACAGGACTATATGGATAGTTACTCCAAAAGATGAACTTCCCGAAGGAAGTTCAATAGAATATCATATCAAACCCGGCCTGGAATCTATTTACGGGCCTGAGAGCGGAACAGAAAACCGCATGATTGATTCTGTGCTCGCGTTTCCTTCTTTTTCCTTCCTTGGCATCGAGTGTTACGATGATAAGGGCAAAAACATTCTAATAAAGCAGAATGATGAAGGCCCCTGCTGTAACCCTGATAAAGCAATGTCCCTAGTTTTCTCCTCTCCTGTTTTTGAAAAGGAGGCAATGGAAAATATTTCAGTTGAACCTGCTATACGCTTTGACCAGAACGATTATCCAGAACAATACTACCATCGCTCTGGTTCCCTGAATCAAAAGGAATTTGAAAAATATATAATAGATCTTCCAGGTAGCTTTGAACCGAATAAAAAGTATACAATAAAAAGCAATTCTAAAAACATTATTGATGTGTTCGGGCGCATTATTGATATGCCCTTTGAAGTCCGGTTCTCCACAGGCCATCTGACGCCGGATTATCACTATGACCCAGTGGTTGTTCTTGAAAAAGATGCAGATACGGAAATGCCTTTTTATGCTACTAACCTTGATAGTGTAACATTTACATATGACAGACTTACTGCTAGAGATAAAGATATTTCATTAAAAGTGAACGTTAATATTCCAAAGAATGAAGATGAAAAAACTGTAATACCTTTAAACATCCGGGGAATGCTGGCAGGGCAATCAGGTATTGTTTCCGGTCATTTTGAAACAATACCTCCTCTCAAAGAAAATGATTATTCTCATATTAATTATTTTCTTGCCCAGGTTACCCCCTTTCACGTGCATCTCAAGGAAAGTAAGTTCAGTACAATGGTGTGGGTAACGGATATGGCAACCGGCGCCCCTGTTCCAGATGCAAAAGTAGAACTTTATAAAGGTAAAGATAAAAATCATCCTGATATTAATAACCTTAAGGTGCTTGCGCAGGAGATTACAGATAATGAAGGCGTAGCGTCATTCTCAATAGGCACCGGAGAACTGCATTCCACATTCAACTCCTGGAGAGACGAATATAGGCATTTAGCTGTACGTGTTACTAAAAGTGATGATACTGCACTTATTATTGATCGTTATTACGATGTCGGTACTCCATATTTCATACCAACAAATGCCAGCATATGGGGGACAACAGCCCAAGGTGTTTACAGACCTGGAGATACAGTTCAGTATAAGATTTATGTGCGTGATCAGGATAATAAGGCATTCATTTCTGCTCCTAAAAACGGTTATAGCCTTGTAGTTAAGGACCCGCTGAGAAAAGTTGTATTTGAATCAAAAGACCTTGTTTTAACTGAGTTTGGAGCCTTACATGGTGAGTTTAAAATTCCTGAAACAGGGGCTTCGGGTGAATATATATTTGAGCTTTCCACACCGTTTTTCAGATGGCCACTAAGCCCAATGAAAGTACTGGTTTCTGACTTTTCACCCTCTTCATTTGAAGTAACAACAGAAATTGATAAAAAAATATATCATGCAGGTGATAACGTGAAAATATCTACCAGCGCAAAACTGCATAGTAGCGGCGCATATGGTGGTGCCGGTGTAAGAGTCACTCTTACGTTAAATAGATTCTACAGTCCTCATTTATTTTTTCCTGAAGATAGTCCTGCAAAGGGATTCAATTTTGATATGCCTGATAAGAAAGAGGTATATGATACGAAGACACTGGAGCAGTTCGATGGAAGACTGGATAAGGACGGTAACCTTGTCACTAATTTCAAGGTTTCCGACGATCTTCTTTTTGGTAAGCTTATCATGGAAAGCGCGGTCAGAGATGAACGAGGAAAATATGTATCAGAGCTGACATCAGCAAAATATTCTTCAAGAGACCGTTTTGCTGGTCTTAAATCTAAAGATGGAAGGAATTATAAAGATGAACTTTGTAAAAGTGAAATACTTATAGTAGATGCGACAGGTAAACCAATACCTGACATCCCTGTCTCTATGAATTTGGAACACAGAGAAATAGTATACCCTGAACCCCGCCCGGGTATAAATTTAGCCCATAGCAGTGAATTGGAAAAATGGACAGGTGTTGAATCACATACTGTCAGGTCAGGTAATAAACCGTTTGAATATTCATTTATCCTGAAGGAAGCTGGGCAATACAGGGTAACAGCTTCTATAAAGGATTCAAAAGGAAGGGAACACATATCAGGTATACCCGTATACGTATATGAAAAACCGATAGTTAGAAGTGGGGATCAAGAGAGTAAACTTGTAATTGTACCAGAGAAGACGAAGTATAACGTTGGTGATACAGCAAGATATACAATTAAAAACCCTTTCCCCGGAGCAAAGGCCCTTATCTCTATCGAACGAAATGGCATCATAAAGCACTGGGTACAGACTCTTGATACGGCCAGGCCTGTTATAGATGTAAAAATTGAAAAGGATTATTTTCCTGAATATTATCTTTCTGTAGTAGTGATGTCTCCGGGTACTGAAAAATATTATAGTGATAAAAATAAAGGTCATGGTAAGCCAGAATTTAAGATGGATTATGTAAAGACAATCCTGAATGAGCCATATAAAGAACTCGTAGTCGAAGTAAAACCTTTAAAAGAAAAATATCAACCGGGCGATAAGGTTAAGGTTGCTTTATATGTTACACAAAGAGATCCCCACAGTAATGAACCTGTTGAGCTAGCAGTAGTTGTTTTAAATGAAGAAGTTTTTCAGCTATTAAAAGAAGGTAAGGATTATTTTAATCCATATAAAGGATTTTATACCAATTTTGGCCTTGGTGTACAAAATTACAATCTACTTAATGCTTATCTTGGGTTGCAGGATTTTAAAGGACCTATTGAACTGGAAAAAATACCATTCAAAATATCGGACAGTCTTTTTGTGAGTGCTTTTAAACTGAATGAAGTAGATCGATTGGGTAATAGTAGAAAAGAATCGGCATTACGTACCAATTTTAAAAAGGCTGCCTACTGGAATCCATCAATAATAGCTGATAAAGAAGGGAAGGCAAGTATTGAGTTTGAGGCGCCGGATAACCTGACTGGATGGCGCATCCTTGCAATAGCTGTAACGCCTACTGATCAGATGGGGCTGGGTGAGGGTAAGTTTGCGGTTACGAAGGATACTGAAATTCGGCCTGTTATGCCTAATCAGGTAACAGAGGGTGATAGTTTCAAGGCTGGTTTCAGTATTATGAACCGGACAGACAAGACCAGAGAACTGACAGTTAGCATTACTGCTGAAGGTGCAATTGAAACTGATCCTGGTAAGAATAATAAAGAGATCACACAAACTATTACCGCTGAACCCAATAAACGTAACACTGTCTGGCTCCCTTTAAAAAAAAAGGGCTCAGGAAAGATAAAGTTCACTGCAAGGGGAGGAGACTCAACAGACCAGGATGGACTTGTACATGAGCTTGAAGTCCGTAAGATGGTTAGCCTTGAAACCTCTGCAACATATGGAACTTCAGTTGAAAAAACAATGACCGAATCCCTTCAGTTTCCGGATGGAATAAGGACAGATGTGGGTAATGTTAAGGTATCCCTTTCGCCAACTGTTATAGGAAATGTAGAAGGTGCATTCAGCTATATGCGTGATTACCCATATGAGTGCTGGGAGCAGAACCTTACCAGGGCGGTTATGGCATCTCATTATCAAAACCTTAAAAAATATGTGCCTGCTGATTTTACCTGGGATGGATCAGATACTTTACCTCAGACCATGATTGATAAGGCCGCATCCCATCAGGCGCCTAATGGCGGAATGGCATATTACACACCTAATGATCAATATGCAGATCAATATTTAAGCGCATATACAGCCATAGCATTTTCATGGCTGGCTGAAAGAGGCTACAAGATACCAGTTGATGTGCAGGAAAAACTTAATGGCTATTTGTCAAACTTGCTTAAAAAGGAAGAAACCCCTGATTACTATTCTAAAGGCATGGCATCAACTGTAAAGGCTGTAGCCTTATATACACTGGTCAAACAGAGTAAGATAGGTATTGATGATATAAAAAAGTATTATCCCCATGTAAAGGATATGGACCTGTTTGGTCAGGCCCATTTTCTCTTGGCTGCTATCATGCTAAAGGGTACAGAGGAAATGCAGAAAGAGCTGTTTAATATGATCCTCTCCCATTCTGACCAGACAGGAGGCAAGTTTGTATTCAGTGAAACGCTTAATAGCGATTATTCAAGGATACTGACATCATCCTTAAGGACAAACGCTGCCATATTGAGCAGCCTTATAGCATATGGAAATACAGAACAGGGTAAGACCCTTATTGGTGATATACCATTCAAGATAGTACGATATATAACCCAGACAAGAAAACAGACAGGCCGCTGGGAAAACACACAGGAGAATATCTTCTGTATGAATGCCCTTATCGGTTACAGCCAAACCTATGAAAAGACCAAACCTGATATGACCATCCTTACAAAGCTGGGACAAGAGACAATGGGTGAAACCAGGTTCAGGGATATGCGTGATAAACCTGTTGAACTATCAAGGCCGATTCAGGCAAATGACCCTGGCCGTAAAACAGCAGTAACAATAGAAAGGGAGGGGGAGGGAAGGTTATATTACAGTGCAGGTATGATATATGCTCCTGTTAAACCAAACACTGAGCCAATCAACGCCGGCATAGATATAAAACGTGAGTATGCTGTTGAGCGTAATGGTGAATGGATACTTCTTAAGAGCCCTATGGAGATAAAGAGGGGAGAGCTTGTAAGGGTTGACCTGTTTGTTTCCATACCTGCTGCAAGAAACTTTCTGGTAATTAATGACCCCGTGCCCGGAGGTCTTGAACCGGTTAACAGTGACCTCGCAACATCATCAATAGTAGATGCCCAGAAAGGGGAATATAAACCAGCCGGAGGTTCATGGTGGTTCCACTATGGTGACTGGTCATATTATGGAATATCAAGATGGAGCTTTTATCACAGGGAATTAAGGCACCATGCCGCAATATTCTACTCCGAATATCTTGCTCCCGGTAATTATCACCTCTTATACACAGCCCAGGCCATAGCCTCAGGTGAATTTACTGTAATGCCTGCCCATGCAGAGGAGATGTATGACCCGGATGTGTTCGGTAAATCAGGTGCAGGTATTCTTAAGGTGAAAATGGGGGATTAAAAGGGAGACAGAAATCAGAAGATAGAAATCGGAAGTCAGAATTCAGTAGACAGAAAATAGGAATTAGAAAGTAGGAATACTTGTAAATCGACGCAGAGCGTCAAAGGGCTACATTCCCAAGGAGACCGTGTTAACGAGTAGACAAAAGCGTAGGGGCGAATAATTATTTGCCCCTACAAAATCATAATAAAACCTAAAACAACCTTCCTACGATAAAGGGTAGGGCGGTTTCCACACGCAGGATTCTTTCTCCAAGAGATACTGCCTTAAATCCTGTACGCTCTAGTGCATCGATTTCATAAGGGATAAAACCTCCTTCCGGGCCTATGGCAACAGTAACAGGCGAATTCACCTGACAGGGGCAGGGGATATCAGCAACCGGATGGGGCACCAGGGCAAGGGTATCTTTGATAATCATCGGGAGTTCATCTTCAACAAAGGGTTTAAACAGTTTTCGGATTTTTATTTTGGGCATTACAGTATCTTTACCCTGTTCAAGCCCCATGATCATCTGGATACGAAGATTATCCTCATCAAGCAAAGGGCTTTCCAGATAACTCTTTTCAACCCTCCATGTCTTAATAATATATATCTCCTTGATCCCCATTGTTGCAGCATGCTGGATAACCCTGTTTAGGACCTTTGGTCTTGGCATGGCAAGAATGAGTATAAGAGGAAGAGGGGGAGGGGGGGTATCATCCAATTCAACCTTCAATATGAGTCTGTCCCTATTGAGATCAATAACGATACCATCTCCCATTAAGCTGTTCAGGAGCCCTGTTTTTAATGTATCACCAACAGCAGGTTTTAGATATGTAAGGATATGCTCGAGTTTTTTACCGGTTATTGTAGCATTCCCATCATGGATATCTTCTTTATCGAGAATTATCAGGTTCATTTTTTACCAGGGAATTATGATTCATTAAATTATCTTCCTCTACCAGAAATGGAGTTTTGTCTCTTTCTCATAATTGGTCTCAAGCAGTCTCCTTATGGCAGCGATTATAGTCCTGCGCAGACCTATCTCATCAGGCAGGGATGGGTCCTGCCATGCCTCATTGATCCGTGTCCCTACCATAAAGTGTATTATATCGCTGTCGAGCATCATTTCAACGATCCTGGCAGCAGGGGAATTTTCATCCTGATCCGGAGAAATCCCCCTTGCCAGCATTACCTGGACATGGTGCAGGGTTATGATACCTTCCGTAACAAGATCAATTCCCTGAATAGCGGAAAGTGGCGGTTGTGATGATGTGAAGCGTTCATTTACAAAAGTCAGCTCCCTTCCAAGCTCTCTTGCTATAATCTTGGCTGTTGTTCCGCCGCATATGATCTTTTTACCGTTAAAGTTTGATAAAGTCGCAGCAAGCTCCGCATCCCTTGAGGTATCAAGCGGAGGGCCGCTTACCATAAGCAGTTTCTGAGATGTCCTCAAGTGTATGACCCCACATGTCCCATCATCGTGCATCTGGTAGTGATCTATTTCATTCGCCCTGCTGATGATTGTCTCAGCGAGTTCCCGTGCGCCGGGTAAACGTTCAGAGGCAATAAGCTTTTCAGTAAAAAGGGTAACCCCCTGATTGCCCCAGCCCAGCGGATACCTTTTTGAACCCATGCCTGCCTGCGTGACACCGTCTGAAAGCAGAATTATACGGTCATCCTGTTCAAGGTTGAAATGCATGAATTCAAGCCTGTACTTTCTTTTTCCATGAGTACCTTCACTGAATTCAACAGGCAATATCTCACACCTGTTTTTTTTAACAACGATAGGAAGAGGGTTATCATAATTAATGACTCTTACATTATGTTCCCTGTCAATTTCAACAATGGTGAAGGTCGCGTAACTTATCTTCCTGACGCTGCATACAGGGAGGGTTTTCATAATTATCTGTGCACAACGGTTAACATCCCTTAAGCCGGCTGTAAAGTTCATTGCCATTGTTGCGGTAAGTGTGGATAACACATTCGCCTTTATACCGCTCCCCAGGCCGTCAGACAGGATAACAATCAGCCTGTCTTCTTCCCTGATACGATGATACTGAAACGTATCACCAAATACTCGCTGGCCATATTTCATCAGTTGTTTATGTTTTATGTCAATCGAGCCTCTGGGTTCAGTATCCATCACTCCTCCTGATCCTGAGGACCAAAGCATTCTATGATCCCTGACAGAACCATCTCCGTTTCTGAGGCATTTTCACCCAGAAGATAGGCAATCTTCTGAACAGTGGAGAGATTTTTGCGGATAACACTGCGTGCCCGCTTTATTATCTCTTCTCTCTGCATTTCAGGGTCTGTAATATCACTGAATATGCCCCCAGCAATCAGGCCGGGTTCTATGGTAAAGATCGTGCATCGTAAAAGCCGGTTATTTATATTTATTTCACGGCTAGATATATCCTCTTCAGTCTCAAGCACATGCCTGAAAAATGAACCGACAGGCAGAACCTTATCAAGTACGGCACCAACCATGCCTGGCCTCTGTTCATATATCATCCTGGCATCGTCTCCGGCAAGAATGGCAAACCTCTCATTGCACTCTATTATACGCATTGATGTATCAACAAGGACAATGCCCAGGGGCATAGCTGAAATGAGTTTATTTGCCTTTTTGCTGGCAAGTTTTCTCATATAGGTGACACACATAGCTGCCTCAGCCCTGCCATCCACTACAGCCCTGGCAAAATCACGGCAGTTCATGTATCCGCACCCGCCGCAGTTAAGTTCATCTGAAACGGAATATTTGCCTGTTGCCCTTAGCACCTTGATAATAGCTTCGGTACTCACCTCTCTTTTGGGAATATCAAGAGGCTCTGTTATACCTTCAACATTTTCTACAGTGACTTTTGGGTTTTCCCACTTTAAATCTGACGTGTTCCGGACTATTGAAATTCTTTTTGCCAGGATACCATCACCTTTTTGTGAAACAGGGCCGTTTATGCACCCCCCTGAACATGCGAGCAGTTCAAGAAACAGAGGTTCTTCAGGTTTTAATGTGCTTAATGATTTTAATACAGATTCAATCTCAGGAATCCCTGAAAAGTGCATCATATGACGATCAATTATCCTGCCATTACCTCTGATGCCTGCAATCATTCCACCATCAACAGGGTATACTGTGCCTTCTGCTGCCTTTCGCGGGATAAAAGTGTCTGTGTCTGCCTTGCCATTGCCAAATGTAATACCCTTTTGTTCCAACATCATCCGTAGGTTTTGAAAGGTCAGGACATTATCACAGATGTTTGGAAACTGCACTATCTCGTCCTTTTTTGCAATACATGGTCCAAAAAAAACTACAGCAGTATCAGGGTAAAGTTGTTTCAGCATTGTTGCATGAGACAGCATCGGTGATAACACAGGGGTTAACAGATCTGTAAGCGAAGGGAAATATTTCCGGATATAATTAACCACAACAGGGCATGCGGTAGATATCATAGGGTGATCAGCGGCAGTTGAGTTATTCAGCATCCTGTATACATGGCCTGATACCTCTTCAGCACCCAGGGCTGTCTCTGAAACCCCTGAAAAGCCAAGCTGTTTCATTGCATTTATAAAATCATGGTCAGTAACCCTGTCAAATTCTGATCTGAAGGATGGGGCAATAGATGCGATTACATTTTTACCACTGGCCAATAAATTATTTACAGATGCGATATCATCTCGCACCTTTTTTGCGCCGCTCGGGCATGCTGCTACGCATTTTCCGCAATGGATGCATAATTCTTCCAGCACCGATGCAACACCCTGTTCTATCTTTATAGCCTTTACAGGGCAATTGCGCAGGCACCTGTAACAGTCCTGACACTGCGCTTTTTCTGTGTATACCGGGCTTAAGGCATTCATGGTATCCTCTTATCATAAGTTAAATTTATTATTGCATGTGGAATTTCACCTTCATTGCATCTGCATGGTTCACCATTAATCTTACCATTAGGGCCGGTACGACATCTGTTTTCACACATTGCCCCGCGGATATGCACCTGCTGTTCAAGACCATGTTGTTTAACAAAACCATCAATGGCCGCAGCAGTGATCCGGTTTCCCCGCGCAAAGCAGGCGCTTCCCATGCAAAGTTCAATATCTATATGTTTATCTGTCCCCACAATTTCTCTCCATTAAAACTCACAAAACATCATTAATCCTTTTCTTTATATGCTCAAGGGTACAACCTGCAACAATATCGTTGTTAATCATTACCATTGGCGCCTTTCCGCTGCACTTTTCAAAACAGAATGCCGCCTTTACCTCAACAATATCCTGAAGTGCATGTGTATCAATATGTGCCACCAGATCTCTCATCAGTTCATGTGCGCCGCCAAGGCAGCAGTTTGTCCCCACGCAGATGGAAACAGATAATCTGGGTGTCACTGATCCATGAAGATGAAATGCATCATCCCTCACCCTTTTCCGGCTGCTGTAATGGGTGTGAAGCAGCTTATGCGCCTCATTAGAACCTGAATGCCCAAGATACTCGCTGTATATTTTGGCTACGCTGCTGTTAGAAAGGGTCGTGCTGATTTTACTCCTGTTATCTATATCTCTCAGCCCTTCAGCCCTTTTTGCAACACTGTTAAAGTCTGTAATCACCGGTTGACCGGCACCGTTTACGCAACCACCCGGGCAGGCCATAACCTCTATAACCTGGTATGGTGATGTGCCATCCATGATTTCTTTGCATACGGTCCTGGCATTTTTCAGACCATATACAACAGCGCTTTTAAAGAATGTATCTCCAATAGTAACAGTTAACTCCGTGATACCTTTTGAAATACTGTTTTTGATAACCCTGCAGGTGCTGGTATTACCTGCTATCTTTTCAGCAGCAAACCTTACAACTGCCTCGGTTACACCTCCTGACATGCCAAATATGATCCCTGCGCCAGATGCTATGCCAAACGGCATATCAAAATCTTCATCCTTAAGATCAGTAAATCTTATGCCTGCCGATTCAATCATTTTGCCCAATTCCTGTGTGGTGATGACTGCATCAACATCACGGTCATTTTCAGTAGTGAATTCATGACGTCCTGCCTCAGCCTTTTTTGCAGTGCAGGGCATAACTGAAACCACCTTTAATTTCTCATTAGATTTACCAGGTTTATCAGACATTATTTTATGTGCAAGACTTCCGAACATCTGCTGGGGCGATCTGCACGTGGAGAGATTAGCTAACAGTTCAGGGAAATACTGTTCTGTAAATTTCACCCATGCAGGGCAGCATGAGGTTATAAGGGGTAAGTGTTTTCCCTCTTTAAGGCGGTCAAGAAGCTCTGAGCCCTCTTCTATAACCGTGACATCGGCGGTAAATGCCGTATCATATACATTATCAAAACCGATTTTGCGCAATGCAGCGATCAGCTTACCGGTTGTTATTGTGCCTGCAGGTAATGAAAAATATTCACCAAGTGCAACGCGTATGGCAGGGGCAACCTGCGCAACCACTGTTACAGATTTATCATCAATCATTTCCCATACTGCATCTATTTCAGGTTTAGGCACAATAGCGCCTGTAGGGCATACCCTTGCACACTGACCGCAGTCAACACATTCTATTTCTCCAAGCCTGCGGTTAAACACAGGGACAACCTTTGCGTTAGCACCGCGCCATGCAAAATCAATGGCACCTATACCCTGTATTTCATCACAGGCGCGCACGCAGTCACCGCATAATACACATTTATTGGGGTCACGTATGAGTGCCGATGATGAGATATCATGCATCTCCTTCCGAACTGTCGATTTATACCTTATTTTATCAATACCCATGGTACGGGAGAGTCTCTGGAGAGAACAGGTGCCGTTTTTAAGGCAGGTTGTGCATTCCCTTTCATGATTGGCAAGAAGCAGTTCCAGATTGATTTTTCTTATGTTTCTTACCTCACGCGTGTTTGTCCACACAACCATGCCCTTTTCAGGAGGGGTTGAACAGGAGGTAACAATGCCACGCCCCTCTATCTCTACAAGGCACATGCGGCAAGCGCCGTACACGCTCAATTCAGAATGGTAACAGAATGTGGGTATATCTATGTGTGCCTTTCTGGCTATCTCTAAAACATTACGCTCATTTTCAATAAGAAATTCACATCCGTTTATTTTAATTGTTTTATTGTCAGTCATTATTAAACCCCTGTAATTGCATCAAACTTGCATTTCTGTGCACATGCCCCGCACCGGATACATACTTCTGTATTTATTGAATGAGGCTGCTTTTTCTCGCCGGTTATTGCCTTGACAGGGCAGACCTTTGCACAGGCCCCGCAGCCTATGCAAATGTCAGCATGAATTTCCGGTTTCTGGAGCGCCCTGCACTGACCGGCCCTGCATTTTTTATCAACAATATGTTCTATATACTCATCACGGAATGCCCTTATTGTAGACAATACCGGGTTTGGGGCTGTCTTACCCAGGCCGCATAAAGAGGCGGTTCGCACCGCATTGGCCAGTTCTTCCATATCCGATAATGTGTCCATTGTAGCTTTGCCCTGTGCAATCTCTTCAAGCATCAGCAGAAGCTGTTTTGTGCCCTCACGGCACGGGACACACTTGCCGCATGATTCGTTCTGTGTGAAGTTCATGAAGTATTTTGCCACCTGTACAATACAGGTATTATGATTCATTACAACAAGGCCGCCTGAGCCAACCATGGCCCCTATGGATTTAAGGGAATCAAAATCAAGGGGAAGTGATTTATGATCCTGTGTAAGGCACCCGCCTGATGGCCCGCCTATCTGTACAAGCTTGAAACTGTCGCTCCTTTCACCATTTGCTGTAAGCACCCCTCCACCGATATCATTTACAATTTCGTTAAGTGTAGTTCCTAATGGCACCTCGATGAGCCCTGTGTTTGCAACATGACCCGTGAGTGCAAATGTCTTTGTACCGGGTGATTGTTCAGTACCGATCTTTCGGAATGTATCTGCACCCATGCGTAAAATTATTGGGACAGTAGCAAGTGTCTCAACATTATTAATAATGGTAGGCTTATCATGCAGCCCCTTCTGGGATGGAAACGGGGGTTTGGGTGAGGGCATGCCGCGTTTTCCCATGACCGATGCCATGAGCGCTGTCTCTTCACCGCACACGAAGGCCCCTGCACCCTCCATTACATCAATATTAAAGCTAAAACCTGTGCCGAGTATGTTTTTACCAAGAAAGCCTTTGTTTAATGCATCCTTAACAGCATGGCGCATGCGTTTAACCGCCAGAGGATATTCAGCGCGAACATACACCACGCCCTCATTTGCGCCAATCGCCTTTCCGGCTATTATCATCCCTTCAATAACAGAGTGGGGGTTTCCTTCCATAACGCTTCTATCCATAAATGCGCCAGGGTCACCCTCGTCACCGTTGCAGATAACATATTTATCATCACCGGGTTCTATACGCGCAAGGTCCCATTTTTTACCGGTCGGGAAACCTCCTCCGCCGCGACCACGAAGCCCTGATCTGAGTATTTCCGCACATATTTTTTCTGGGGCTGTTTCTGACAGAATGGTAAAGGCAGCCTTGTACCCGTCATGGGCTATGTATGCACCTATATCTTCAGGATCAATTATACCACACAGTTCAAGGGTTAAACGGTGCTGCTTGCGGTAGAAGGGTATTTCAGCCTTACCCCTGCATCTTAAACTGGTTGCAGGGTCAATATAGAGAAGTCGTTCAATAACCCTGCCATTTTTAATAGTTTCATTTATGATTTCATCAACGTCAGAGAGCTTCACCTTTACATAAAGTATTCCATACGGTTCAATAGATATAAGCGGCCCCATCTGGCAGAAACCCTGGCATCCGCTGCCCGTAATACCAATTGCGCCATGATCATCATGTTTATCTATAACGAGTGTGGCATTGTTTTTATCAAGCTCCCAGAGATTATTTTTAAAGGCATCAATAATGGCCTGGGCGCCGTTTGCTATACAGCCTGTTCCAGCACAGAGGGTGATCCTGGTTTTTTGCCTGCCAATTCGGTTTTCATATTCCTTTTGAAGTGCTGTAATTATCTCATTCATTATTTCACCCCTGCCTCACGTTTCCTTATCCCTTCTATAACGTCTTTTACCCTGGCCTCTGTGAGCTGGCCATAGACATCACTGTTTACAATCATAACCGGGGCAAGCCCGCATGCGCCAAGGCAGCTCACTGTCTCAACCGTGAACAAAAGGTCGTCAGTTGTGGATTTACCATTTGAAAGGGAAAGTGCCTTTTTTATTGTTTCATACATATTGATTGATCCTTTAACATGACATGCGGTCCCGTCACATACCCTCACAACATATTTACCCTTGGGCTTTAACGCGAAATGTGCATAAAAGGTTGCAACACCATAAACCCTTGCAGGGCTGATCCCGAGTGCATTAGCGACATACATCATTACCGCTTCCGGCAGATACCTGTATTCTTCCTGTACCGCATGCAGTATGGGTATAAGTTTTTCATGATCATAATGGTAATTTTCCAGTATTTTAACCACTACATCGAATTGACGAACAGGGGTTGCCGCCTTTTTTGAATCAGCATCATGGTCTGATGCCATATTTTCAATATTATCTCGCATGTTTCATTCCTTTCTGGAGTATAACCAGGGATGTTATCAGGTCTTCCTGCTGTACAATAACAGTCTTGGGGACCTTAAGGGCGCATGGTGAAAAATTCCATATACCTTTGATACCAGCCTCCACCATCATATCGGCAATTTCCTGTGCTGCTTGAGGGGGAACAGCAATTATGCCTATCTCCACATGAAGTCTCCTTACAAGATTCACCATTTTATTAAGCGGAAATACAGAAACCCCATTAATCGATTTTCCGGCTTTTGAAGGGTCATTATCAAACCCTGCAACAATCCTGAACCCGCGTTTTTCAAACCCATTATAACCCATTAGGGCTGAACCAAGGCTGCCACAACCGGCAATAATCAATTCATCAAGATTTCCCCATCCCATGTATTCATAGATTGCGGCAATAAGCTCAGAGATATCAAAGCCGATTCTTGGCCTGCCAACTGCCCCTATTGCCTCGCAATCCTTGCGTACCACAATAGGGTCTATGTTTAGATGAGAGGCGATAGCGGTGGAAGATATATTCGTTAGGCCCTGGGCAAGGGCAGATTCCAGGTATGAATGATACTCCGGCAGTCTCCTGATAAGAGGGGCGGAAAAGGTTCGTATAGATTGAGGCATTGTTATTCTCCTTATAAATAATAACCTATCGATAACAAGCAATCGATAAAAGTATATCTAATATACAGTGTTAAAAAATCGTGTCAAGGAAAGATTTAAAAATATTTTAAATAAATTTGAAACCGGATCGGCAGAATAGGAGAGGTTATTTAATTTATTAAAATAAATACTGTTTTTTTTTCTGACATTAAAGAGAGTATTTGTAGGATTGAGTCTCGTTTAAGAACGATATATGAGGTTTAAATCGATATGTGAATCAAGACCCAGCGAATGTTATTCACGACTTAATAAAAGTAATCTGGCAATTTTGAAACGCTTCATGGTATGTATCTATAAATAGTGTGCATCCAAAAACTTGCGTTTTTTGATGTCCATACTCCGTAGCAGTGCAACTGCGGAGGACAGGCGAGCGATCAACCATCAGCGTTCAGCTTCAGGCGCTGACCGGGTATAAACAAAAGGGGTTATTACATGAAAAAGAAATTGATCATCATATGGATTTCCATTGGAGGTTGGATAGGCTGGTGGTTAGGGGAATATATTGGTACCATGACTGCCTATCTTTTGAGTGTTGTTGGCGCTGCAGCAGGTTTATATTTAGGAAAAAAATTCATGACAAATTATATGGAGTGATGGATAGGATATTAACACAATCTGCTAAAAAAGATGATTAGAGGCGGTCAGTGTCAGCCTATACAATTGACGCTGACCGTTATATCTATCGACATACGTCAGTCAAAAGAGAGTTCTGTCCTGTTTATCAGGTCGCTTTGTAACTCCTCACTCAATTCAACAAAATAGGCGCTGTAGCCGGCGATACGTACAAGAAGGTCTTTGTACTGTTCCGGTTGTTTCTGGGCACAGATCATTACCTCCCTGCCTATGATATTGAACTGGCTCTGCATGCCTTTGCAGTCAAAATAGACATCCATGAGTGAGATGAGGTTATCCCTCCCTGTTTCACCTGAAACCGCACCTGGACTGAATTTCCAGTTAAGGATAATGCCGTTACCTATCCTGCTGTGATCAAGCTTGGCAACAGATTTTGCTATTGCAGTGGGGCCGCTCCTATCGTGTGATGATACCTTTGTATGCACAGGGCCAATACAGTCTGAGAGTGGTTCATAGGCCATCCTGCCATCAGGTGTGGCCGATGTATAAAAACCGGCCATTACATTCTGTGAGACTGAGAAGACGCCGGGCATATATTCGCCTCCATGGGCGGTTGGCCTGTGTTCAACATGTTTGCAGTATGTGGCTGCCACAAATTTTGCCACATCATCTGCATAGTCGTCATCATTGCCGTAACAGTGCATCTTGTCACTGTTAACAAGGGCATATAAAGGCTCATACCCCTTCCAGTCTGCCTTTAATGCCTTGAGATAGGTGGCGCCATCGGTCTTCTTCTCATCAAACACGAGTTGTTTTATTGCTGTAAGGCTGTCAGAGACTGTACCTATGCCAACCCCCTGCGGGCCGCTGTGATTATATTTTGCACCGCCGGCTGATACATCCACACCTTTTCCGATACAGTCATCAATCAGGAGTGAAAGGTAGGGGAGGGGTTTAAGCTTCTGGTGGGCCAGGTCAACCTTATCTACCTGGTTTATCATGATGTCACACCAGTACTTCATCTGCCTGTCAAATGAATCCATCACATCATCAAATGACTTAAATGTTTCAAGGCTCCCAGTATCTATACCCAGCCTGCCGCCGATCCCAGCACATTTACTGTGCCTCATGCACTTCGGGCTGCAATCTATGCAGCGCCCATGGTTTATGGCAAGCTGCATCACCTTTGCTATGTTGAATGAGCTGGAATCATGCCAGCCGTATGTCTTACCCGGAACACATGGTTCAACACAACCTATGCCAACGTAATCCCTTGCCTCCTCTATGGGCTTATCATAGTTCGTAAGGGCCTTGATCATCTCAGAATCATTAAATACCTTTGGTTCACCTGTCCCGATCCTGATGACATTAAATGTTTTTATTTTGAATTCTCTTGGCGCATTCTCATGAAGCCTGACACCCATCCAGGGGTTAGGTATCCTTGTATGTGCATGTGCATCCAGTACCATGTAGCTCAGGTCATTTGTCGCATCATTACCATCCTTGCCTACCCCGCCTACATCAAGGGCTGTGCCCCCCATTATGGTACCGCTGGAAAATACGATTGCCATTTTGTCACGGATCTTGCACAGCTCATGCATCTTGAGGAAGGACATCTCTATCAGTTCCTGAATAAACTCCCGCTTAAAGGTGCCCATCTCCATGTCATGTTTATAAAAGGGGTAAAAAAGCTGGTCAAAACGGCCGTATGTTACTGAGTGGCCGTTTGTTTCAATAATTATCATGTTGGTGGCAATGTGCCATAACTGTATTGCCTCCCAGAAGTCCCTGGGTATACCTTCCGCCACCTGGGCGCAGTTTGATGAAATACGGGTTAGCTCGGCCTTTCTGCGTTCATCCTTCTCTTTTTCAGCCATTTCAAAGGCAAGCTGTGCATAACGTTTTATATAGGTAACAGCCCCTTCAAGGGAGATAAGTGCTGCATCATAGAAATCCTTTTTAGCAGAATACGAAGGGTCTGAGGAATCAAGCGCTGCCTTTTTATCAAGTATCTGTTTCCTGATTCCGCCGAATCCAAGGGTGAATAGCTTTTCATAGTTGGCGCACACATGACCCACACCCGCAGAGGCAAAGAGCCCGAAAAAATTCACACCCTTCTCAAGATGCGATCCCTTGCGATCCTCCTCTGTCAGGCTGCTTAATATATGCTCTTCAAGGGTGTTCCCTTTCCAGTATTTCTGTATGCCTAAAAGGGCCTTTTTGGTCTCTTCATCAATCACATAACGGTCATTCCGGCGCTGATCAAGGGGTGAGTTGATCATCTCATCGCAGAGCCAGTCAATGGAGAATTCTGGATATATGGGTGCACTCTTAGCGGGTGCGGCTATCTCTCCAACAATAAGCTCATCAGGCCAAATATTGATTTTTACATTTTGAAGGACATCCCTGTATGACATGGCACATTTAAGTATCTGAGGTAACTCCTTGTATTTTATGAAGTATCCTTCTGTATAAATTACGGCCCGCTGTGCATCGGCAGTGGTATCTCTTTCCTTAAGCCATTTGAGGATACTGTTTATCCTGGGAAACGGTGACGGATTTTTTGTAATGGCAGAGACCCCCACACCCCACTCCTTATCATAGGGTTCTATGGGAAGGGGATCAGTGGATTTTGGATTATTGGCCTTGTTTGCAGTTTCCATTATAAATACCTCATATAATGACAATCGGTGCCTTTTAAAAAAACTCTAGGAAAAAAGGGAAAATACGTGTAATATATTTTTCATAGGTAAAAATATATAACCTGGATATTTTAAGTCAAGATTATTCAGGTATTTATATTTTTATATTGATTATTACCAATTCATATTTACTTATACTTATAATCAATCTGCTCAGGTAATTAAAAGGTAATTGTTAATATCTTATCCCGGGGGTGATAAAAATGGTAGCAAGTAAAGAGTTTGATAATACATATAAGTCAGCGGCAAAAATAGCACCGCAGGCTGTTGAACCCTTTGACAAAGAATGGGGTATAGGTATATCCGGTAACACACCTGAACCCTCTCCATTTCCCCGTATAAACAGGATACTAAAAAATACCGCTAAGACAACCAACGGATTTGTCCCTCCGGAAAGGGCCATGCTTATTACTGAGGCCATTAAAAAGAACCCCGGGGCTTCCCAGATAACAAAATGCGCTGAAGGCATGGCAAACCTGTTAAGAAACACCCCGATATATATTTATGATGACGAGCTGATCGTTGGGGGGCTGGGCTGTGATAAAAAAGGGGCGCCTGTGTTCCCAGAATTTGGTCTTAACTGGGTAGTGAATGAGATGCGTGACGGGCTCATGGACTACAGCGAAGAGCGAACCCATGATTATTTCAGCTATACAAAAGAGGCCTATGAAAAACTGGAATCCATAAGAGATTTCTGGAACGGTAAAACAATCGAGGATTATGCAAATTCCCTGCTTACAGATGATGAATTGAAGGGGTCACACGCAGGTAAAGGGGTATTTTTCGCGGATGCCTATATGTTCTGCGGGGCAGGGCACCTGGGGCTTTCATATGAAAGGCTGTTTAAGATCGGCTACAAGGGCATCAGGCAGATGATCCTTGACGCATTAAAAGATATTGATAAAACCTCGCCTGATGGGTTGAAAAAATATACCTTCGTGAAGGCAGAAGAGCTTGTAAACGAGGCAGCTACAGAACACATAAAACGGTATGCCACACTTGCATGGGAAAAGGCCAAAAGTACATCTGATGAGACCAGAAAAAAAGAGCTTATACAGATGCATGAAAACCTGCTCTGGATATCTGAGAATCCTCCACGAACCTTCTGGGAGGCAATCCAGCTCGTTCATATTGCAAACTGCATGATACACATGGAATGTAATGGGCATTCTATTTCTTACGGTAGGTTTGACCAGTACATGTATCCATTATTTAAGAAGGATATAAAAGAAGGGACTGCGACCCGTGAATTCTGCCAGGAGTTGATAGAGAATTTCTTCATTAAGATATGGGATCTGAACAAACTCCGCAGCCATGTACTTATCAAGACATTCGGTAACGGCGGAGTAGGGGGCCAGTGCCTGACACTCGGGGGCATTGGCAGGGACGGAAAGGATGCCACTAATGAGCTCACCTTCATGGGTATAGATGCCCATACCCATATCAGGATACCAACCCCGTGGCTTGCTGTAAGGATGCATGCAGGAACACCGTGGGAACTAAAGGTAAAGGTGGCAAATGCCATACGCCTTGGCACCGGTGAACCAAAGATATTTAATGATGATGTAGCTATACCCTCTATGCTTTCATCCTATACAGATATAAAGGATGCACGTGATTATCAGGTGGTAGGGTGCGTTGAGCCTGATGCCACAGGTAAATCATACGGCTGGAAGGATTGTGGGCATATGAACATGGCAAAGGTACTTGAGCTTGCCATGAATAATGGCAGGTGCATAGACTGTGGCCCAAACTGCATGAGATGGGCAAAATGCGGTGCAATAGGCGAAAGACTTGGCCTTGAGACAGGGAGCCTTGAAGATTTTAAGTCATTTGACGAGGTTCTTAATGCTTATGACAGGCAGATGAAATATTTCTGTGACCGTCAGATAGCTGTATTAAATGCTGTTGACCTTGCGCATCAGGCATTGAAACCCCTGCCATATCTCTCTTCTGTTATGGAGGGCTGCATTGAAAATGGCAGAGATATCACACAGGGTGGTGTTAAGTATAATTTCAGCGGGCCACAGTGTGTGGGTATCGGCACCACAGGAGACGGACTTTCAACAATCAAGCAGCTTGTGTTTGAAGAAAAGAGGGTGACAGGAAAAGAGCTGCTTGACGCCATACGCAATAACTGGGAAGGGTATGAATCACTTTATGCCTATGTAAACAGCAACAAGGTGCATCACTATGGGAATGATGATGACTATGCTGATGAACTCACCAAGTTTGCAATGGATACATGGTGCAAACATATAGAAAAACGACCCAATACAAGGGGCGGATTCTATCAGCCCGGTGCATATTCCGTTACTGTAAACGTGGCATTCGGGCTTATGCAGTGGGCATCCTTTGAAGGTAGAAAGGCATTTGAGCCGCTCTCTGACTGCATGGGTGCAGTGCACACACACTGTGCCTCCCATGATATATCAGGCCCAACAGCAATATGCAGGTCAGTAACAAAGCTGGATCATGCCAGGGCAACAAACGGGACATTACTGAACTGGAAATTTTCACCGTCATCCCTTACAGGCACTACCGGCCGTGACAGCTTTATTGCCCTTATGGATGAATATATTCAGCGTAAGGGTATGCACAGCCAGTTCAGCGTTGTAAATCAGGAGACCCTGATTGAGGCGCAGAAACACCCTGATGAATACAGGGATCTACTTATAAGGGTGGCTGGTTACAGCGCCTATTTTGTAGAGCTCTCAAAGGAGCTGCAGGACGATATTATCGGAAGGACAGTGCTTTCCTTTGACTGATCGGTAATTAGTCGTAATGAAATTTACAAAAGATGGTGAACCATACGGTCTCATCACCAACATACAGCGATACACCATACATGACGGCCCTGGGATAAGAACCGAAATCTTCTTCAAGGGCTGTCCCCTCAGATGCCAGTGGTGCAGCAACCCTGAAGGATTATCCCCAGATCCGCAGATTGGAGTGTATCCTACAAAATGTATCGGTAACAGCAAATGCTCATTTTGTATTAACGCATGCCCTGAAGTTGCGAACTCCCCCATTAAAACCTGTGATGATCACCTGCTTAAAGTGGATGAAACCTTAAAGTGTGTGGACTGCTTTAAATGTGCTGATGAGTGCCCTGCAAACGCCATAATGATATGGGGTAAAAGGTATACCCTGCCTGAACTTATGAAGATCATCCTTAAGGATCGGAATTTCTACCTCAAGACAGGTGGAGGTGTAACCCTTTCCGGTGGCGAGGTGATGCTTCAATGGGAATTTGCAGCCCTCCTCTTAAAGGAATGTAAAGCAAACTCCATAAACACCTGTGTTGAGTCCTCATTACACTGCGTTAAGGAACATATGGAGCAGGTGTATGAATATACTGATCTTGTGATAACCGATATTAAGCATATGGATACGGATACACACAGAAAATACACCGGTGTCGGTAATGAACTGATCTTAAGCAACATAAAGAGGACGGTTGAGCTTAAGAAACCTGTGGTTATCAGGATACCTGTTATCCCGGATCATAACAACAGTGAAGAGAATATAAGGGCAACAGCTCAATTTATTAAGAATGAACTGGGTAACAACATTATACAGCTTCAGCTTTTGCCATACAGGAAGATGGGGACAGAAAAATACGCCTCGCTATGTATTCCATACCCAATGGGTGATTTTATCCCGCCCGAAAGGGCTGTGTGGGAAAAAAACCTTCTTGACCTTACTGAGATATTGAAAGGATATGGCATCCCTGCTGTTGCCGGTTCTACCTCAAAGATGGTTTAAA
>CAZCMD010000043.1:0-30580 GCA_964499695.1 uncultured Desulfatiglans sp. | reverse complement strand
CAGGTTGACCAGACCCTTTCCCGCAAGGGAAGCGGATTCGGGCTGGGTTTGAGTATTCTAAAATCCATTGTGGAAGTTCATCATGGATCGGTTGATATTAAAAGTGAATTGGGGAAAGGGAGTGTATTTACGATTAAGGTGCCGGTAAGTTAAGGAGAAAACCATACTATGCCACAGGAAACAGTATTAATAATAGAAGACGATAAGACATTATTACGTGGTTTAAAAGACAACTTTGAATTCGCCGGCTTTACTGTTTTATCCTCTGAAGACGGAGAGGAAGGTTTTGAAAAGGCCCTTAATGATTCACCTGATCTGATCATTCTCGATCTTATGCTGCCTGGTATGAACGGGTATGAGATATGCCGCTCTCTCCGTGAACAGGATCTTGATATACCTATTATCATGCTGACAGCAAAAAGTCAGGAATCTGATATTGTGCTAGGGCTTAATCTCGGTGCAAACGATTATGTTACAAAACCATTCAGCATAAAAGAACTCATCGCCAGGGCAAATGCGTGCTTGCGGTCACGGCGTAAAATAGAAATAATGAAATACAATTTTGGTGGATTCGAACTGGATATGCCCTCCAGAAAACTAACGAAAAATGGATTAGATATAACGCTAACACCAAAGGAGTATGGTCTTTTATCCCTTCTTATAACTCACCCTGACAGGGTGCTAACAAGGGACCAGATTCTCAATCTTGTATGGGGTTATAATATAGTTGTAACACGGCGAAGCGTTGATAGATGCATTAACTCCCTGAGAAACAAGATAGAAAAAAACCCTGCCAACCCCGATTTTATAAAGACAGTTAGAGAGGTCGGTTACCGGTTTGATAACAGTTTATAAATGTGCCATGCATTAAAGGATTATATTTCCCGACATTACATAATGCTGTTCATGCTCCAGCGATGAATTTCTTACCTATGCTGATTAAGTGTTATTGACACACAACGCGTATATATCTATACTCCATCATCTGAATAACTAACCCAATCATATATGTAACCTTAAACAGGAGGAAAATCCAATGCGAAGAATATCTTTAATATGTTTAATTTTAATCGCAATTTTATCCGTCACATTTTTAATAACCTACTCTTCCGCTGATACAGGTACCACAAGTTATGGTGAAGACAGGGCACTGATAGAGGACCTTCAGGCCCGCTACATGTTTGCCCTGGACTTTGGCGATATGGATACCTATGTGAAGACATTTACCGAGGATGGTATCCTGGACATTATAGGCTTTAAATGGCAGGGGCGGGAAACTATCAAGAGAGAACTCGGGGCCATGTCTGCTAACATGGCAAAGGATAAACCAGCCCCGGAGGGTGAAAAGAAATTATACCCTGCTACAGGCCGTCACAACATTACAAATATAGTGATTAAGATAAACGGGAACAAGGCAACAGGAAGGGCCTACTGGTTTCACATGGGTAATGATACCCCTGAACGCAAGGCAACCCTTGATTCATACGGGTATTATGAGGACGAAATGGAAAAGATAAACGGAGAGTGGCTATTCAGCAAAAGGATTATCTATAATGAACAGATGAAAGAATGGATCGGGTCAAAGAAAAATCCGGCCTGGTAAAAAGATTTATATTTGAAGAAATATTAAGATAGATTTTTTTATATCGTCAAGGTATCTTCGGTACACTGGTATGAAATCCATGCAGAATGCCTTTAATGGATTTCATACCATCATTCATAAAATCCATTACAAGTTTTGAAGGGGATAGATGAAGGTAATAACAAAATATATCTCAAAAGAGGTAATAAAGGTATTTATCATGTGCCAGTTTATCTTTATCCTCTTATTTCTTGTAATAGATTTTATACAGAAGATAGATAATTTTGTTAGAGCGGGAGTGCCCTTTTCCACTACTATTGCCTATTTTCTTTATAAAATACCATTTATTACAGGACAGATGATACCGGTTGCAGTGACAATATCTGTTATTGTTGTCATATGCCTGATGAAAAAGAACCGGGAAATCATGGCAATGAAGGCCTGCGGGCTTGATATCTTCAGGGCCTTCACCCCGGTAATATTTATCTCCATTTTATTAAGTATTTTCTCATTCATTCTATCTGATGCCATTATCCCCTTTACCAGCTCAAGACAGAACGAGATAATGGAAGTGAAGGTAAAAAAGCGGGACCAATCCGGTTTATCCGGAAGCACAGAGAAATGGTACAAGTCAAATAATAATATCTACTGGATAGAATATTTTGATGCAAAGAGCCAGACAATGAAGGGGCCGGTATTCTATTTTTTTAATGATCAGTTCATTCTAGTTAAAAAGATCAAGGGCGAAACTGGCAGATGGGTGAATAACAGGTGGGAAATAGAAAAGGCAAAGGTACAGACACTTGCAGGTGACAATGATTACCGTTTTGAAAAGTTAGACAGGATTTCAATCGATATCCGTGAAACACCTGAGATGTTCATCAAAAAAATAAAAAAGCCTGAAGACATGAGTTACGGAGAGTTAAAAAGACATGCCGAAAAGGTAAGGGTCAAGGGGTATGATAATACTGCTGACCTGGTTAATCTATACAGAAAAATCGCATTCCCATTTATCACCGCTGTCCTGGCCCTTCTTGCAATACCTATAGGCCTGTGGGAGAAGATAAACGGCATACCCCTTTCCATTACCATGGGCATTGCAGCCTGTTTTCTGCTCTACCTGGTAATGGGCTTTGCAAGGGCTATAGGACTGGCAGGGATATTGCCTCCATTTTTATCCGCATGGGCAGCAAATATCCTCTTTTCCCTTGCAGGCATAAATCTGATAATGAACATCAAAAAATAGACACTTTTTGCTTTTTTTCTGATACATATAATCCCTTATTACAAAGAGCAGAGACCTGAAAGGGTTTTTAAATACAGGAGTATCCCCATATTATGCTTGATAGATTGCTTGGTAAAGAGATTGCCAGATATGTTCGAAAATATAAGTTTCTTATTTTTTGTGCCCTTTTACCTGTGTGTTTTGCGGCTCTATTGGCTGCCGCGCCCACAGAGATACTCCCTTCTTTTATAGATAATATGACCAGGGACGAGGCTAAGGATACGTCCAGGGATAATGAGCCGGTTTCTTTTTCTATAAAAGTGCCTGTATGGGATATAGATTCATCCTTTCCAATCAAACTTGAAAAGGTGGAGATTATGGAAGGAAAGACCGCTAACTCACTTCTGATCCTTCTTCTCTTTCTTTTATTCATTTCTGTTATTGCCAGGTCAGTTGCCCTTTATTTGAGCGAACTGTCGGCAGCAGCATTTACCAACAGGGCCATAAATGATATCAGGATAGACCTTTATAAAAAATTCACTGATCTTCACTTAGCTTTTTATCATGAACATAAGATTGGTGAACTGATCTCCAGGTCAACAGCAGACCTTACACTTATGCAGGCATCCATCTCAAATATCATCATCGGTTTAGTTCAGTACCCTCTTACTGCCCTGGTCTTATTTCTCTCTGCCTTGAAAGTGAACTACAAGCTGACTCTTATAGTAATGATTATAACCCCATTGATAATCGGTGTGACCCGGTTATTCGGAATCAAGGCCAAAAAACATTCCGTAAGGGTTCAGGATGCAACAGCAAAGGTCACATCAGCCTACCAGGAAACACTGCTTTGCCTGAAGGTGGTTCAGGGTTTCTGCACATCTGAAAACCATACGGCAAAATTTAAAAAACTTACAGATTTCCTCTACAAGAAAACAATGCACTGGAACCGGTGGGTAAGGGGAATAGCCCCAATTATGGACGTCATCGCCTTTATAGCATTAACTTTTGTTTTTAGTGCGGGAATAATCCATTATAATATTACCCTTGGTGAACTGATCGCCCTTTTTTACGCCTTATCAAGGGCATATTCACCTGTTAAAAACCTTTCCAGGGTCAGCAATGAAATCAAAACCCTTCAGGGGGCAACTGAAAGGGTGTTTGGCATCATCAATACAAGGCCGGAGATTGCAGATAAGAAAAACGCCGTTATACTTCCAAGGCATAAAAGCTCCATTGAATTCAAGGATGTCTGCTTTTCATATAAAAACAGTAAACCTGTACTTAAACACGTTTCATTCAGGGTCAACGCCGGTGAAATGATTGCCTTTGTAGGGTCAACAGGGGCTGGTAAAAGCACCCTGATGGACCTTGTACCGCGTTTTTATGATGTGCAGGAGGGGCAGATACTGATAGATGGGATAGATATACGGGATGTTACGCTGGAGTCATTAAGGAGGCAGATAGGGATAGTAAGCCAGGAGGTACTGCTGTTTCATGACACCATCCTGAATAATATAAACTGCACAGGATCATCTGCTGACACAAACAGCATAATAGCCGCTGCAACCGCAGCCCATGCCCATAATTTTATAATGGATCAGCCAAAGCAGTATGAGACCATTACGGGCGACAGGGGTTCGCTTCTTTCTGGTGGACAGAAGCAGCGCATATCCATTGCCAGAGCAATACTGGTAAATCCTTCCATGCTGCTGCTGGACGAAGTCGCTTCTGCGCTTGACGCAGAGAGTGAAGAACTCATACAGAAATCCATAGAATCGCTTAAGGGCCGATGCACGATCTTTGCTATTGCCCACAGATTAAGCACCATACGAAATGCAGACAGGATCTTTGTACTCGAAAATGGAGAGATAGTTGAATCAGGAACCCACCAGGAGCTTATGAATAAAAATGGCAGGTTCAGGCAGCTTCATGACATGCAGTTTCATTAGGAGAGGAGAGGCTCTACCTGGCGTCTCGACATTTTTTATTCCTTGCCTTTTGAAAAATTCAGGCGTGAAACCCCGTGAACCCTGATCCTTTTATTTTTTGATTTATCGCCGGATATTATCTCAATATCTTTCTTGGGGACTTTTAATTTTTTTGAAATAAGCTCTATGACTGCCCTGTTAGCCATACCCTCAACAGGCGGTGCGGTCACCTTGATCTTAACGATCCCCCCTTCAAGACCGATTATTTCATTCCTTGAGGATTTTGGGACTATCCTTGCCTCAACATCCGTAAATGTACTGTCAGGTTCTCTCTTTTTCATAATCACATGCAAAAAAACAGGTTTATAATCAGGTTGAATTATTATCTGCTGTAGTATAGATTACCGACAAAAAAAATACCAAGAGGAATTTATATGTTTTTATTTAAGGCTATTATCGACATTCTCATAGTTATTGTTCTTATCAGGCTCCTCATCAGGCCTGTTGAAGCCAATTTTAACAGTATATTTAATCTTATATTCAGGATCACTGACCCTGTATTAAAACCGCTTAAAACCATTGTCAGAAATGAGTTTTATTGTGTGGTCTTAAGCGTTCTCTGTCTTGTTATCATACGTGGATTGCTTTATTTCTCAACCGGACGTGTCTCGCTTTTATACGGAACAGGAGTAAGCTTGTTGAATCTATTCCAGTTGCTCTTCCAGTTTTATATGGTTGTGTGGTTTATTGCTATTCTTACAGGCGAAAGCGTCAATACGCCGGTAATCGGAATGCTGCAAAGGGCATTTCTGCCTCTGGGTTCTCTTGCCGCGAAGCTAAATATACCAAGAAAATCATTCTCTCTTTTTTCATTTTTGACCCTATTTGTTGTTTACAGCATTATATCCTGTCTGCTTAACAACATAATCTCCCCAAAATCACTTGGGCTTTCATTCTATTTATTTTACGGCATAGCTGAGGGATTGGTGCTTATAATAGAGCTCTTTCCTGGTTTTTTCTCCCTTGTAATACTCGTTAGTGTCTTACTCTCATGGGTAAGCCCATCACCCCACAACCCTGTTGTCCAGACAATTTACGGGATCAGTGAGCCTCTCCTTGTTCCTTTTCGCAGGATCATCCCGCTAATTGCAGGACTTGATTTATCGCCTGTTGCAGCCCTGTTGTGTTTTCAGATTATAGGCGGGGTATTGAGACAGGGTATCCTGAATGTTGTGACCAAACTTGTGTAAAAAAAGAGCAGGCCATAAGCCGGGTTCTGTTTTCAGAGAAATATCCCTGAACGATGACCATTCATCTAGCCCTGATGTTACCAACAGGGTCAAGCGACCTACCCGGAGAATCGGGCGGACCACCCTCAGGCTCCTCCTTATTTGGTCTTGCTCCGGATGGGGTTTGCCAAGCTCCTGACGTCACCGCCAGGACTGGTGAGCTCTTACCTCGCCATTTCACCCTTACCATAACCCCCGGCCAATGCCGGAAGTAAGGCGGTATACTTTCTGTTGCACTTTCCTTCCCGTCACCGGGACTGGACGTTATCCAGCATCCTGTCCTGCGGAGCCCGGACTTTCCTCCCCTTTGCTTTTAAAGCAAAGCAGCGGCCATCCGGCCTGCTCTAATACACTAATCTGCTAAACACTCGCACTGTTCAACAGGTTAACAAAAAATTCATCCTCCCCCCAGTAAATGAGCCTGTTACAGTGAGGGCAGGACATCACTTCATTGCATCTCTGAAGTTCATTAAACTTCTGCGGGGGTATCTCCAGATGACATGCCTGACATATGCCTCCAACTACAGCGCTTATAGCCACCCCTGCCCTTCTGGCCCTCAACAAATCATAGATTTTAAGCGTCTTACTGTCAACCGCATTATTGTATTCCTTCCTCTGATTCATGAGCCCTTCAGCATCTTCATTAAGTTCAAGGAGTTCTGCTTCTATATCCTTTTTTTCCACATCATATTCTTTCCTGAGATTTTCCTTCTCTCCCTTTAATTCCGCACATTCCTTTTTTAAGAGTTCCATATCTTCCATCATCTGAAGCAGGATATCTTCTTTATTAGTCCTTTCCTTTTCTATATCTTCAATCTCTTTGAGTGCAGCAGTATATTCCTTATTTGATTTTATGTTATTCAGTTTTTCCTGGCTTTTTTGTGCCCTGCTTTCTATAACCTGAATTTCCTTTTCAATAGCCCTTTTTTCTTTTTCAAGAGAGTCGAGTTTTTCAAATTTGGTATTAAAAATTCTTGTGGCCTCTTCAAATGCCTCTTCCAGTCTATTTATCCGGACAGGAACAGAATCCCGCTTTATCTGGTTTGCTTTTATTCTGTTATCGCACTCCTGAAGAAGGATTAATTGTTTCAAATGGTCTTTCAATTCTGCTCTCCCTTTAAAAAAAATTGTTACAGTATTCTGATCGGGTCTGTTTCATCTTTATACAATTCCAGCTCTACATCCAGACCCAGCATTGTAAATCTTTTGTTTAACTGTTCCATAAACCCTGTCAGTGCTGCCCTTTCCGTGTAGAAATGACCTGCATCTATTACATTAATACCAAGTGTTCTGGCAGTCAGTGCATCATGATGACCGATGTCTCCTGTCACAAGCAGATCAGCACCTTTTTCTTTAGCTTTAGCTATATAATCCCGGCCTGACCCTCCCACAGCCGCAACACGTTTAACTGTGGATTTATCTGATCCGATTACCTTGACAGAAGCCGTACCAAGGCTTTCTTTAACCTTCATGACATAGGAGCGAAGATCAATGGGTTCATTCAGATAACCGATCACGCCAAGCCCGTATCCTGAAACACCATTTAACTCCTTTGGCTCCAATACCTCCAAGTCAACTAGCCCCAGCCTCCCGGCCAGAAAATGGTTAATCCCCTTTCTTGCATTATCCAGGTTTGTGTGGGCAGCAATGACAGCTATGTCATTTTTAATTGCCTCATGTATGATGTTCCCCGGAAACAGTTCAAAATTGATATGAGATATTGAATTAAATAATAGAGGATGATGAGTAATAATCAACCGGGCATTGAGAGATACAGCCTTTTTAATTGCCTCCATTGTCGGGTCAAGGGCGATCAGTATCTTTTTAATCTCCATATCAGGAGAGCCAACCTGAAGACCAGAGTTGTCCCATTTCTCTGCCAGTGAGAAAGGGGCTATCTCATCAATTATATCCAGAACCTTTTTGAGACTTGGAGGCATTTCTCCGCTCTTATTAAATTAGAACAACCTGTTCAGACCTTTATTCAATAAAAAGGGCGCATCTTTGATGATGCGCCCTTTTTAAAAGCTATCTCTTACGAGATTTATTTATGTGTGTTTTTGAAATCAACATTTTTCCTTTTATGATGGGCCCACCTGGGTTCGAACCAGGGACCTACCGGTTATGAGCCGGTGGCTCTACCAGCTGAGCTATAGGCCCTTAAGACTACCGTTTGATTCAGGTTGTATAAAATGCAGTCTGAATCGATTTTTGTCAAGAAAAAACGATGATAAAAATACTATCTTTCAATAAAACTTTTCAATTTTCTGCTTCTGCTTGGATGTCTTAACTTTCTCAACGCCTTTGCCTCGATCTGCCTGATTCTTTCTCTTGTAACATTGAAGTCTCTTCCCACCTCTTCAAGTGTGTGATCAGACTTTTCACCAATACCGAATCTCATTCTTAAGACCTTTTCTTCCCTTGGTGTAAGAGATGTAAGCACCTTCCTTGTCTGTTCACCAAGGCTGTGGTTTACAACCGCCTCACCGGGAGATATGACCTTTTTATCCTCTATGAAATCGCCAAGATGACTGTCTTCTTCCTCACCGATAGGTGTCTCAAGGGAGATCGGTTCTTTGGCTATCTTCAGTACCTTCCGCACCTTTTCAAGGGGGAACTCCATCTTCTCAGCGATCTCCTCTGGCGTTGGTTCACGTCCATGTTCCTGTACCAGATACCTGGATGTCCTTATGAGTTTATTTATTGTTTCGATCATGTGTACAGGTATGCGGATAGTACGGGCCTGATCTGCAATCGCCCTTGTTATTGCCTGCCTGATCCACCATGTTGCATAGGTGCTGAATTTATAACCCCTCTGGTATTCAAATTTTTCCACCGCCTTCATGAGACCTATGTTACCTTCCTGAATCAGATCAAGAAACTGCAAACCTCTGTTGGTATATTTTTTAGCGATACTGACTACCAGCCTGAGATTAGCCTGGATAAGCTCCTTCTTGGCAAGCTTTGATTTTTCAAGGCTTCTTCTTGCCTGGTCAAGGGTCTCCCTCAGTTCTTTGCCTGTCATGTTGGTGCGGTCTTTTATTTCCTTTATGGTCTTTTGTGCATCATTCAGTTCGGTTTTTAGAGAAACCAATTCTGATTTTTTTCTCTTCAGGGGCGTTACAATATCATTATCCTTTGCTGACTTGGGGATACCCCCTATACACTTTTTGATATATGTTAGTGATTTGCCGCCATTTTTAATAACACAATCAGACAACTGACGTTCTGCCTTTTCACAATCAATAACTATCCTGTGGAGCATATCCATCATCTTATCAAGCTGACCTTTTTCCAGCTTAAATCCATAAATCATATCTATAATCTGGTTGAAGATTTTGGTCTGTTTATCCGTTAGCTTTTTCTTCCTGGCTGCAGCACAGGTCTTCTTTGTGATTTCGTTTTTTATCTTTCCATAATCATTGTACAAGACCTTGATTTCATCTATCAGTTTTATAAGGTGCTCCTTTTTTTCTCCGATCTGCGCATGGTTTTCTTCATAATCAGGGTCATTGATTATATTCTTTAGCTTGACCTCTCCCGTCTTAAGTTTTTCTCCGAGATCAATGACATACTCAACCCCCACGTAACACTTTAAAAACATTTCAAGTGTATTCTTTTCACCTTCTTCGATTCTTTTGGCGATATCAACCTCTCCTTCCCTGGTCAGAAGTGATATGCAGCCCATTTCCTTGAGATACATTTTAACAGGGTCAGAAACCCTTGTTGAATTATCAACGACATCAGCCTGTAATTCTTCTTTCTCAAGCTCTTTCTCCTTCTTCTTCTTGAGTTTTCTTGATTTCTCAATCTCATTTTTAGCTGCCTCGTCAATTACCATGATGTCCAGTTCTTCAAACATCATCATTACATCGTCGATATGCTCAGAAGAGATGATTTCATCAGGCAGATCATCATTAAGCTCTTCATAGGTGATGTAACCCTTGTCTTTACCCATATCTATCAGTCTCTTCAGATTCTGCATATCAGATTTGTTTACCATACTATTCCTCCCGATAATTACTTATCTCTGTGTTATGCAAAAGTCCCTTTAATAATAATCATTAAAGGAACTTTTCAAATAGCCTTCCTTAATTTAACCAATTCATTAAGCTTTTCAATATTCCCGGAACTTTTTGCCTCATTTATTGAGTTTGTCAGCTTGATATCATATACTCTGTTTTCAAACTCCAAAACAGCCTGTTCAATTGCGGCACCTTTATAAATAGGTTCTGAAAGCATCACTTCATTAAAAATTTCTCTTTCCGGGCATTCCTGCATATTTTCAAGTATCTGTGCAGGATCAATATTTTTTTTCAGCCTATACTCTTCGGCAAGTATATTAAAAATCTTTACAACTTCGCCGGTCGAAATCAGTATTTTAAAATCATCAATCAGTACCCTTCCGGCAATTCCGGGTGAGTGTATTAAAAGGTTAAGGAGGTGATACTCCTTAAGACTTCTGACCCCGGAGCCATTTGTTACTGATTCAAACTTGGCAATGTTTCCTTTCCCTGATACTGATCCTTTAAGCCTGTTCATCTCAGAAAGAACAACTGTTTCTGAGACATCGCACTTTTCGCAAAGGTGCTTTATATAAACTGACCTCTGCATATCGCTTGCAATCTCTGAAAGCACAGGGATTACTTCTTTAAGAATCTCTACCTTTCCCGCAATCCCCGGTTCAACAGTCGTAAGTTTTGACTCAATATAAAAATCATACAGGGGCATCGCCCTGTCAAGATGACTTAAAAAGGCATCAAGCCCCTTGCTGTTCATAAATGTATCAGGATCATCTCCTTCAGGTAATATCATTACCTTGGCCGAAAGACCTTCATTGAGAAACAGTGGGAGGCTTCTCACAGCCGCACTTTTCCCTGCTGAATCGGCGTCAAATACAACGATAATTTCCCTGCTGAACCCCTTAAGTTTTCTTAAATGGTTCTGAGTCAGGGCTGTTCCGAGTGTTGCAACAACCGCATAGAATCCATGTTTATTCAGCGCCAGGACATCCGTATAACCCTCAACTATGACTACACGCCCTGTTTCACGTATATGGGGAAACGCAGAATTTAACCCGTATAATAACTCACCTTTATGAAAAACGGCTGTCTCAGGGGTATTCAGATATTTAGGCACTGAATTATCAAGTACCCTGCCCCCAAAACCCGCCACCTTTCCTTCCATATTAAAGATGGGGAATATTACTCGCCCCCTGAAACGGTCATAATATCCACCATTCTTTTTGTTGATAAGAAGACCTGCCTTTTCAGCCTTCTCAAGATTTACATTCCTGCTCGATAAAAATCCAGTCAGTCCATCCCAATCCTCAAGGGAATAACCTAATTTAAACTTTCTTATTATTTCAGGGTTGATTGACCTTTTATTAAAATATTCAATACCTTTCTTACCTCTGGCTGTTTTTTCAAGGATATAGTTATAATACCCTGCTGCAGCGCCATTAATCCGGTAAAGCTCTTCCTTTAAATCAAGCTCATGCCTTTTTTCTGGTGCAATTCTTTTTTCCGGCAGTACAACATGGTATCTTTCAGCAAGCTCTTTTATTGCCTGCGGATATGAAACCTTATGGTATTCCATCCAGAAAGAAATGACATCCCCGCCTTTTTTACAGCCAAAACAATGAAATATCTGTTTTGCCTGACTGACCGTAAAAGATGGATCCTTATCACCATGAAACGGGCAAAGCCCCATATAATTTAAACCGGCCTTTTTTAATTGAACATATTGCCCGATAAGTTCAACAATATCTGCCGATCTTTTTATCTCTTCCTTGGCTGCCTGATACAAATCCATTATAACCCTGAAATTCGCCTTATTTTACTGACATGGCTTTTTATTTCACCAAGGTGCCGAAATGGCCAATTGGTCAAAACCAAGTTTTTAGATAAATGTTTTATTATATTAACGATTTTTATATTGTCAATGATGAAAAAGTGGGTTTTCCAATCAAAAATGTTTTTCGATCAATATTTTAAAAAAGAAAATATTTCTATCTGTTCGTTTATAACTTAGTTTCACCTTTTTTAAAGGGCATATCATCCACAAGCTCTTTTAAGCCTGATTCGGCAAGATTCTCAACATCAGTCCACTTACCTTTAAATTTAAGGAATGACTTGAAATCAAGGAGATTCTCGCTTAATGCTTTTTGTGTCTTATTAAAACTCCCTTTCCAGGATATAGAGCCCTTTTTGATATCAATAAAATAAATATCAAAGGCTGCCGAAGCAGGGTTAGCCGATGCATATTTACCACCTTCACGCTCATGCATCCTGTAGACATACCCTGTTATAACAAAATCAGGAGAAATTTCTTTCACGATGGCTTTTATGGCATTTATATCAATGGGACCCGCACTGTTATGCCCTGAGGCTTGATACCCCTTAAGATTAACCATCTTATAATTTCTTGACTCTTCAATAAGGGTACAAAGCTTATCAGATAACTGATCAGAGATATCCTGACTTACCGGTTCAGCGCTTATCATTGTATTAAGTAATGGATTATGGAACAGGTCAGAGCCCTCACCTTCAGGGATTGCAGACATAAAACCTAAATAGGCAATTTTACATTGCGAAATCTGCTTTTCAGGAAAATCGGAATATACTTTCTTGCCGGTTGCGCATCCTATGAAAAAAAAGAGAAGGCAAAAAAGAATAAAGTATTTAATAATATATTTTTGTTCAGTCACGTTTTCACCTTTCGTCTGACCGATAGATTATTACAAGAGCCCTTTTGATGAAGGGACATTTCCACCCAGTCTTTCCTCAACCCCTGTTGCCATATCAAGGGCTTTACCGAATGCCTTGAAGACAGATTCCGCTATATGATGGGGATCCCTTCCTGATATCATATCAACATGCATGGTGATGCCTGAATAGTTCACTAATGCCCTGAAAAACTCCTCAAGCAGTGCTATGTCAAAGCTTCCTGTCTTGCTGTTATTAACCTCAACACGATATGCCAGAAATGGTCTGTTGGATATATCAATAACAACGCTCGACATAGCCTCATCCATTGGCACTGTAGCCTGTCCATATCTCCTTATACCCTTCTTTTCTCCAAGGCACTTGCTGACTGCCATGCCCAGACATATGCCGAGATCTTCAACCGTATGGTGATAATCAATATCAATATCGCCATTTGCGGATATCTCACAGTCAAAATAGCCGTGTACAGCCATCAGTTTAAGCATATGATCCATAAATGGAATGCCTGTGTTAATGCTGCTGTTTCCTTTACCATCCAGATCAAATTTTACATGGATATCAGTTTCATTGGTTTTGCGATCAATTTCTGCATTTCTTTTCATTTATTATTCTCCAAAGGAATAAGAGATTTTTAGTTCAATAATGGCTGAAGGGAATATATGGAAAAGCATTTGATTATCAGCTATTCTCACCGGACCCTGCCCGCACCGAAAAGGAGCTATGGTGGAGATGATCGGGATCGAACCGACGGCCTGTACGTTGCGAACGTACCGCTCTCCCAACTGAGCTACATCCCCGTTGTTTTTTTAGCTTAAACCTAAATAATGTTAAGCCACCAATTGTTTATGAAATTTATAGATATTTTTATTATTATAATCAAGGTTTTTTTCAAAATTTGAAACAACTGCATAAAAGACTTGCATTTTAATAAATTTTTGGTACAAGACTAGTCCACGCCCCCGTAGCTCAGGCGGATAGAGCACCAGATTCCTAATCTGGGTGCCGCATGTTCAAGTCATGCCGGGGGCACTTATAGATAAGTTACTATTGAATTAAAAAAAGTCATATTATAAACAATTTGACATATGACTTTTTTTCTTTTATGGTTCCGTGTTACAATTTTGGAGGTTAATTATGTACGCTGTAATACAGACAGGTGGAAAACAGTATCGGGTAGCACCAGGTGATATACTGAAGATAGAAAAACTTGAGGGTAATATCGGGGACTCAGTTGCCTTTGATAAGGTACTGTTTACTTCAGATGGGGATAGTGTCAATCTTGGCAAACCATACCTTGAAGGGACAAAGGTATATGGCAAGATTATGAGGCAGGCCAAGGATAAAAAGGTTATTATCTTTAAGTATAAAAGAAGAAAAAACTACCGAAAAAAACAGGGCCACAGGCAATGTTTTACCCAGATAAAGATCGATAATATCGGTCAATAAAATTTTTTCTGGTATTTTTATTAATAATTTCAAAGACTTTTTTTTCTAAGCGTATTATTAAAAAGGAATTATAATTATGGCACACAAAAAAGCAGGCGGGAGTTCAAGAAATGGTAGAGACAGCGCCGGCCAGAGATTTGGGGTAAAAAAATATTCAGGTGAAAAGGTTAAGGCTGGTAATATCCTTATAAGACAGAAAGGAACCCAGATCCATCCGGGTAAAAATGTAGGTCTTGGTAAGGATTATACTATATATTCCAAGATAGACGGCACAGTCACCTTTGAACGGCATACAAAAAACCGAAAAAAGGTGAGTGTTTTAGCTGAGTAATATATTTCCTTTCTCCACCTCCTGAGGATAATATGGGATTTCTGGATGAAGCAGTAATACATGTTGTTTCAGGGAATGGTGGAAAAGGTTGTGTAAGCTTTTTCAGGGCCCGTTTTATCCCTAAAGGCGGTCCAGATGGCGGGGACGGAGGAAAAGGAGGAGATATTATCATCAGGGCCTCCAATAAACTGTTTACCCTGGCCGATTTCAGTTCTCGAAGACATTTCAAAGCCAGAAATGGCAGCCCTGGTATGGGCAATAATCAAAAAGGTAAAAATGGTGAGGATACAGTAATAGAGGTACCTCCCGGAACAATCATCTCTGATCATGAGACAGGCGAAATATTAGGAGACCTGACAAGTAATGAACAGGCTATCACTATTGTTTACGGCGGTACAGGCGGAAAGGGAAACAGGCATTTTGCCACAGCAATAAACAGATCCCCAAGATATGCCCAGAGCGGTACCCCTGGAGAATCAAAAAGGCTTAAACTCACACTGAAACATCTTGCAGATATAGGGCTGATAGGCCTTCCAAATGCGGGGAAATCAACCCTGCTATCATGCCTTACAATGGCCCGCCCGAAAATAGATAATTATCCGTTTACAACCCTTATCCCAAACCTTGGAATAATGGAGATAGAAGGTGAAAAGCCTCTTACAATAGCGGATATCCCGGGGCTCATTGAAGGGGCAAGCGAGGGTAAAGGGCTTGGGCATCGTTTCTTGAAACATATAGAAAGGACAAGATTTCTTCTTCATATAATAGATATGTCCGATCTCCCGGCAGATGATCCGCTAAGGGATTACAATATTCTTGAGGATGAGCTTAATAGATATGACCCTTCGCTTATCACCAAAAAAAGGAAGATTGTTCTTAATAAAATTGACCTTGAGAGGCCTGATGGGTTAAAAGCTGAAGATATCCTGCTTAAAATAAATGCAGCGGGGCTCAATGCAATAGCAGTATCAGCCCTGACAGGTGAAGGGATAGAGGGACTAAAAAGGTTTCTTAAAGAAAACACAGCGGGTTAAATGGAAAGGACCCGGGGCAACCGCTTTTCTGTAACCTGTATTTTTAATAAGTGCAAATTTCTATATAATATTAAAAAGTGTTATGTAACCCGATAAAATAAATAGCGCACTACAATAAATGGAAGAAAAATCAACGAACAACAGAAAAAGACTGCTTAAAAATGCGCGCAGGATAGTCATTAAGGCAGGAAGCGGTATACTGACAGGAAACGACGGTTTTAACAGTACGGTTATTAACAGTCTTACAAATGATATCTGTGACCTTAAGTCAAGGGGATTTGAGATTATCCTTGTATCATCCGGTGCAATAGCCGCAGGCATGAAAAAGATGGGTTATGAAAAAAAACCTGATGGGATATCTGAAAAACAGGCAATGGCTGCAATCGGCCAGAGCCGTCTCATGATGGCATATGAAAAGGCCTTTGGCCGTCACGGGGTTACAGTGGCACAGATACTTATTACCAGGGATGACCTTAATAACAGAAGGCGTTACCTTAATGCAAGAAATACTATCTTCACTCTTTTATCATGGGGAATACTACCCATTATTAATGAAAATGATACCGTGGTAATTGATGAAATCAAGTTCGGGGACAATGATAATTTGAGCGCCATGGTTGCCAACATGACAGAATCAAACCTGCTTACGATCCTTACAGATACAGACGGGCTTTATGATGATGACCCAAGAATAAATAAAAATGCAAAGCTCATTCCGCTTATAAATAAAATAGGCAGCAGCCATTTTCAATTTGCAACTTCAGTCCCCGGGGCACTTGGCACCGGTGGAATGGCAAGTAAAATCACTGCGGCAAGAAAGGCCACATTAAAAGGAATACCGGTTATTATAGCAAACGGCCGCACTAAAAACATAATCAGAAAGATCCTAAAAGGTGAAGAGACTGGCACATTATTCCTGCCACAGACAAAAGCTGTTTGCGGCCGCAAGCACTGGATTGCTTTTACCAGGGCAATAAAAGGCAAAATCATCATTGATGATGGTGCTGTAAAGGCACTGATAAAAAATGGAAAGAGCCTGCTTCCTTCAGGAGTCATTGGTGTATCCGGAAGATTCAACAGGGGAGATTCAGTTCAGATTGTTGACTGCAATGACAATGAAATAGCAGTTGGCATGGTAGATTACAACCATAGCGAGCTTGAGAAAGTAAAGGGTTTGAATAGTAGAAAGATAGAAGAGATGCTTGGATTCAAGCACAACGATGAAATTATACACAGGGATAACCTCCTTATTACCAATGGTCAGGATGGAGATGAAACATGTCAATAAAATCCATGATTCGTGAAATAGCATTGTCGGCAAAAGATGCATCAAGGCTCTTACGCACCATAAAAAGAAAGGAAAAGGATGCAGCACTTGAATCTATTGCCCGAAAACTGATTGAACGTAAAAATGAAATAATGATCCAGAATAAAAAGGATCTGATAGCCGCAAAAGAAAAGGGTTTAAGCCCTGCAATGCTTGACAGGCTTACACTTGATGAAAAAACCATAAACTCAATCGTTCAAGGCCTTCATGAAGTGATGCTCCTGCCTGATCCGGTCGGCGAGGTTACCGGCATGTGGAAAAGGCCAAATAATCTTCAGGTTGGTAAAATCAGGATACCCCTTGGCGTAATCGGCTTTATTTATGAATCAAGACCAAATGTAACCGTGGATGCAGCAAGTCTCTGTCTTAAATCAGGGAATGCCGTCATTTTAAAAGGCGGCTCAGAAGCAATAAATTCAAATATGATCCTTGCAGATGTAATAAAGGATGGACTTGAGGAAAATAGTCTACCCGGAAAGGCCATACAGGTGATACCTACCACAGACAGGCAGGCCACTACCGAGCTTTTGGCCTGTGATGATCTGGTGGATGTAATCATTCCAAGGGGTGGCGAAGGGCTGATCCGGTTTGTAGCAGAAAACTCAAGGATTCCTGTGCTTAAACATTATAAGGGTGTATGCCATGCATATGTGGATAAATATGCAGATATAGATATTGCCATAAATATTTGCATAAATTCAAAGGTGCAGAGACCCGGGGTGTGCAATGCAATGGAGACAATGCTGGTACACAAAGATATAGCCAAAGAATTCTTACCAGAGATGGCAAAGGTATTTCGCAAAGCAAAGGTAGAATTGAGAGGTTGTGAAAAGACAAGGGTACTTATACCTGATGCAATCCCTGCAACCGAAGAAGACTGGCCAGCCGAGTTTCTGGACCTGATACTTGCAGTAAAGATTGTAGACAGCATGGAAGAGGCATTTCTTCATATAGAAAAATACGGCTCAAATCATACAGAAACTATAATCACAAAGGATTATGCAAGGGCCAGGAGATTTCTGGAACAGGTTGACTCATCGGTAGTACTTGTAAACGCCTCAACCAGATTCAATGATGGCAACCAGCTTGGGCTCGGCGCTGAAATAGGCATAAACACCTCAAAGCTTCATGCATTTGGCCCTATGGGTCTTACCGAACTCACCACAACAAAGTTTATTGTCTATGGTGACGGCCAGGTCAGGGATTAGGAGGGTTATTATTTGAGGCTGGGCATACTTGGAGGGACATTTGATCCGATTCATTTCGGGCATCTCAGGCTGGCTGAAGAGATGTGTGAAGAATTGACCTTGTCAAAGGTCCTCCTGATCCCCGGGGCACAGCCTCCACACAAGGATGAAAGAGTTATTTCCCCTTTTCAAGACCGTCTTGAGATGACTAAAATTGCTGCCTCATACTCCGATTATCTGGAGGCAAGTGATATTGAAGGCCGGAGAAAGGGGCCATCATACTCCATTGAGACCATAAGGATAATCAGGGATATATACGGTACTGATCTTGAACTGTTTTTCATCATGGGGATCGATACATTTAAAGAGATAGCCACCTGGAAGGAATATAAAGAGCTCTTTAAACTGACCAGTTTTGCAGTTATTGATAGACCTGGCATACAACAGGGTGAAATAAACGGTTACATAGAGTCCCTCGGAATAGGTTTTAAAAAGGGCAACACCGGAGATATATTTGTAAACGCATATGGATGCTCTATTTATTTTAAAAGGGCAACCCTCATGGACATCTCTTCAACAAGAATCAGACAGAAAATAAGGAATGACAGATCAATAAATTTTATGCTACCTGACAGGGTTAAAGAATACATCATAAGGAAGGGTTTATATAAATAAATGAAGTCACTTGACAAAGCACTGCTTGCAGCAGATATTATTATGGATAGAAAGGCAATTGACCCGGTACTGTTCAACATTGGCGGAATGACCTCTTTTACTGATTTTTTTCTTATTGCAGGCGGTAATTCCACCAGGCAGGTGCAATCAATAAGCCGTCACCTCACAGAAAAGATGATGGAATATGGCTTTAAAGCATACGGAATTGAAGGGGAAAACGAGGGACAATGGATACTTATGGATTATGGTGACCTTATTATCCACCTTTTTTACGAGCCGGTCAGAGAATTCTATGACCTGGAAGGTCTCTGGATGGAGGCTCCAAGAATAGAGATAAAAAAGAATGCCCCAAAGAATAAAAAATAGATTTTGTATTTCATTGCTTGTCACCCTTCTTATACTTGTACAAATCTGCAACACAAATGCTATCACACTGGAAGAGGAAGAAAGGGCAGGGGAGGAATTTGCTCTTGCGATTAAACGGCAGCTTGAGGTAATAGATGACCCCTTTATTGACAACTACATTAATGATCTTGGGCATTACCTGCTTCAAGCTGTTGAAACACGACATTTTAAATACCGGTTCTATGCCGTAAAAAATGAAGAACTTAATGCCTTCGCAGGCTATGCCGGAAATGTCGTTGTTTTTACCGGGCTCATAAGGGCAATGGATGATATTGATGAACTCACATCGGTTATGTGCCACGAAATAGCCCATGTTTCAAACCGCCATATATCTCAACAGTATAGTCAAAATGCAAAACTTAGTGTTGCTTCATTGTTAGGAATGCTTGCAGGCGCGCTTATAGGTGGGGAGGCATCAGAGGCTGTTATGGTAGGAAGCCTTGCAGCCGTACAACAAAAACAACTTGGCTACAGCAGAGATGCGGAACGTCAGGCAGACCAGGCAGGATTCAAATATGCTCTTGGCGCAGGTTTTGATCCGGCAGCAATAAAGAGTGCACTAACAAAGCTCCAGGCAGGTAACTGGGGGGGAGACGAAGTCCCTGCATATCTTCTTACCCACCCAATAGGGCCTGAAAGAATAGCAAATATAGAATCCATGCTTAAAACCCCTTATGTTCTTGTGTCATCAGAAGAAAACCTTCAGTTCAGAAGGCTGTATCCGATCTTCAGGACAGTAATAATGGCCAAATATGAACAAAGGGAAGAGATGACCAGTTATTTTTCATCTGAGATTAAAAAGAATCCTGACTCACCACTTGCCAACCTCGGAATGGGAATAATCCTTAAAGAAAAAGGTGAGTATAAGGATTCAATAACACACCTTGAAAAGGCAGTAAAGGCACTTACTGATCCATCTCCAGCTATGAGCTACCTGAGTGAGGTATACCAGTTGAATGGCGATACAGATAAGGCCATTTCAATACTGAAGGAGGCCATAAATAAAAATAAGAATGACAGGATAAGCCTTCTGACACTGACAACTATATATGAAAATGCCGGGGACTTTGATAAGACAATTGATATTTATGAAAGGCTTAAATTACTTGAACCTGTTGAAGATTATGTCTTTTACAGCCTCGGGTATTCCTATGGCAAGTTAAATAAGCTGGGACTTGCCCACTACAATTTTGGTCTTTTTCATGAACGATCAAAAAATATAAGAGAGGCCCATTTTCATTATATGGAGGCAAAAAGAGAGGCTGGTGACGACCCTGACCTGATGAAAAAGATCGATGAATCTATCAGCAGGATAGCTAAAGACTTTAAAAAACTGGAGGATGATGCTAATTCATTTTTGAGATCAGGTAACCGGCAGGATAGAGGCGGTTATTGATCAGTATCTACGCCAGTATGGTGTCGGCAATCCTGCCAGAACTTACCATATTAGGAACAATCCCATTTGTAAAAAAATGTACGCCCCTTGTTACTTCACCAAGTGCATATAAACCATGAATATCCTTTCCGCTTTTTTGTTTTACGCCTGAAGTGTAAAAATCCACATCTATCCCACCGTTTGGATGAGGGAGAATAAATCCTTTATTGATGAGTCTTTTTATCAGGATACTTTCAAATTTTGTTACATCTGTCTCCTGGCCTGTTGCATTAATAATATAGGGGGTCTTTAATACAAAAGGGACACCCAGTCTGGTTATGACATCTATTTCAAAACCTCCTTTACTCCCTGCCTTGACACTGGTGCGCCCCGATTATGGCAACTGAGATATTTCTTTTATGCATGGTGGTGTTATATCCTCTGGGTTAGATTTACATTATTGTTTTATTATCTGTTTTCAGGCCAAGCGCCTTAGCCTTTTTCAAATCAGAATCCGCATCCTTAAAACGCCCCAAAGCCCTGTAAATAAAGGCCCTGTTATAATAAAGATCAGGGTCTTTTCCATCAAGGGCAATTGCCTTTGTGTAATCCTCCAGGGCATTTTCAACCTTACCTGTCTGTATATATGCGTTTCCCCTGTTACAAAAGGCATCGGACATCCCCGGGTTTGATTTAATTGCCTCTGTAAAATCAGAGATTGCTTCATTATATTTTTTTTCATTCATGTATATCAGGCCCCGGTTAAAATAGGCATCAGCATATTGATTATCAAGCTGAAGTGCACGGGAATAATCTGTTTTTGCAAGATCATTCTGTCCCTTTTGAGAATGAATCCAGCCGCGGTTATAGTATATATCTGCGTTTTCAAAACCCATCTTAATCAATATTTCTGTCTTCTTTAACTCTGATTCAAGTTTAATACTATCCTCATATTTCACAGAGACATCGGGTCTGGAAGGGCTTTCTTTATTCACTCCTATTGCAAGTATGATCTGCAATATTATCAGGCAGATAAAAACACTTCCTGCTGCCAGGATTATTATCTTTTTTCTCCCTGGTTTATACACTCCCAACACCTCTCCTATACGGTATATATTTCAATATTGAAATTCCATCTTTTAAAATTATGTCCGAATAATCAGGTTTTTAGATTTTGCACATTAATATGTGCGCTATGCACAATTATGTGTGCAAAAAATGGTATTTTCTTGACCTATCAAACCATGATAAAAAACCCTATTGACCAACCTGATGAAACAAAAGAGTAAAATACCTTTAACATGTTGAATTTAATAATTATTCACATATCATATTATTTCCAATCAAGTACAGTAGAAAATTGCATGATTGGCACAGATATTGTATTTACCACCATCAAATGAACACATATATTAATGTTCATTTAAAGACTTCTCTTTACCAAGGTAAAGAGGCAAGACTTCTAAATAAACAGATTTGATGTGTTCACCCTCCCGAAACCCATCTGCCTGATACTCAGGAAGATGGGTTTATTTTTGGGAAAACAGGAAAGTCTTTGTATGGAGTAATAAAAGCCTTAATCATGTTGCCCATGATAATGCTTTAGAGGTTTAAAGACGATAAAGGCACATATGGCGTGATGCATATCAGTCTGTATTGTCCGGGACATCAAGCAGAAATCATTTAGCCATTTTCTGTTTGCGTACCTTTTCCTTTATACGGTTTATATGGCCCCTTCCAAGCCCTTTAACCTCGCACCCAAGCTCAAAATATCTCTCAATCTTTTCATCATCCAGTATGCCAAAACAGTCTATCACTGCTGTTGGGCCTCCTGCCATCTTTACCAGTTCTTCCGGCTTAAGGTTTAGATATTCCTTATGCCTTACGGCAAGTATGATACAGTCTGCATTCTTTGTTGCATCTTCCATTGATTTTGACATCCTGAATTCGGTCATATGCTCCTGATTTCTGAAAAATCTTGACCAGCTTGCACCAACTGCCGGGTAGGTATCCTGGTTTTCAAGCTCCCACCAGTGATCAACATAGGGGTCATGGGCAAGTACCTCAGCACCCATTTCAGTAAGTTTTCTTACTATGATCTCTGAGCCGCTGTATCTGGTATCCCCCACATCCTCACGATATGATGCACCCAATACAGCAATTTTGGATGCGGCAACAATCTTCCCCATGTTTCGCAAGGCATCACGCGCAAGCTGGGCTGCGCGCAGGGCCCTTGTGTCATTAATATTGATTGCCTCAGGTGTGATCTTGAAGATATCATTTTCAAAACCCATAAGATGCTTGTATGCCCATAGCCCAAGCCCGCCATCCTTTGGAAGACAGTACCCTCCGATACCCGGGCCAGGGAAGATCATATTATTATGGGTAGGCCTGATCTTTATGGCATTGATAACCTTGATTATATCAACACCGTTTGTCTCGGCAAACTGGCTCCATTCATCCATAAAGGCAAGTATAGTCGCCCTGTAGCTGTTTTCAACAATCTTGCAGGTTTCGCTTTCTATTGGCTTATCAAGAACTGTGAGGGGGAATTTTTCAACATTGAGTACATCAGAAAGAAACTGTGTCACCCTTTTCCTGCTTTCCATGTTAATACCACTGCATACGCGCCAGAAATCCCTCACAGAACTTACATAATTCTTTCCTGGCATAACCCTTTCATAACTGTGAGAAAGAAGTGGTTCAGCATCAATACCCCTGTTCCTGAATGCCTTTTTGATATGGGGATAGGCGACATATTCGGTGGTTCCGGGCGGTACTGTTGTTTCAATAAGCACGAGACAATCAGGGTTTATCTTTTCACCTATTACCTTGAAGCTCTCTTCAAGTGCGGTTATTTCAGCGTGCCCTGTCTTAAGATCACCCAGGCTCTGTTTCATATAGTCGCATTGTACATCAACAACAAGCACATCGGCAAGTTTAAGGGCATCATAGGTATATGTTGCGATCATGGTCTTTTTGTCGTTTACACAGCGGGCTATCATAGGCGCCACCTCAGGGTCTTCTGCCTTTACAGGTGACACGCCCCTGTTAAAAAGTGGTATCTTCCAGAAGCTCCTCGGGCTGGGCCTTTGCATACCAATAACAAATTTTTTAGGCTTCCCGGTTTTTTTATCAACAGAATCCGCAACAACCCCTGCCATTACTGCCCCTACAAAACCGAGCCCCATAACTACGACTATTTCGCGACCCTGTTTCTTCTGTTCTTCTGCTATCTTAACAAGTTTATCATATTCCTTTTTGTAATCCTCATCTGAAGGTATTGCAAATTTTTCACCTTCAGGACTTATTGAATATTCCATATCGCCCTCGTTTAAAAAGTAATAGGTTTATTTACTTAAATGATGGAAAAAATCTTATTTAATATTATCGACAGGCAATTTAACCACCTTGAATAAATTTTTTCAAGTTTATAAATCTGATGCCCGGATTATGCAAAAGATACCTGTTTGTCAAATACCCTCTTTACATATATTTAATGTACTCATACTAAACAACCTTTAATAACATGCCCAATATCTTGACTGTAAAAATACCATCCACAGACACTATGAACAGAAGAATGTTACTGGATTTTTTCAATTTCGGGATAGTTATTGGCTTCCTCTGCTGGCTTACCATTATAGGTAACGAAAACCTGGGTTACAACTGGCAATGGTACAAAATCCCAGGTTTTCTTTTAAGCTTTGAAGAAAGCGGCCTGACCCCTGGCCCCCTGTTAAAAGGACTTTATGTAACCCTGAAGATCACTGGACTAAGCCTCATTTTTGCCATTTTTATCGGGCTTTCCGCTGCACTATTAAGGATATCAGATTCTTTAACTGGCAGGGTTATATCCTTTTTATACCTTGAAACCGTAAGAAATACACCACTGTTGATACAACTGTTTTTTATATATTTTGTGATAGCCCCCATATTTGATACAGGCAGATTTGCCTCGGGAGTATTGGCCCTCGGGCTCTTTGAAGGGGCATATATAACAGAGATAATAAGGGCAGGTATCGAGTCTGTTGCAAGAGAACAGTGGGAGGCATCCTATGCCCTTGGGTTATCCGGATATCAGCAGCTTAGATATATCATTCTGCCCCAGGCAGTAAGACAAATACTCCTTCCCCTTGCCGGACAGTTTATCTCAACCATTAAAGACTCCGCAATTGTGTCGGTAATATCCATACAGGAACTGACATTTCAGGGTATGGAACTCATGTCTGCGACATACCTTACCTTTGAGATATGGATAACCGTTGCCATGATGTACCTTATATTGGCGATCTCCCTTTCTCTCATAACAGGACACCTTGAAAAACACCTGCGAAACAAGGCAAACTTATAGATCATGCCATTGCGAGCGCTTTTCCAAAATCTTTTGCCTTTTTAACTGCTTCAGGATTTCGGGCAAGAGACCCCTCCTCAGGTGAAACATCCGGGAAGAGGCATGACATAAATTTACATCCAAGCATATCCGCTGGATTCCGCCACTGTGCAGAAAGTAGATTCAGGTTATCTTCCAGTTCCCCGCCACCTGTTGCAATAATGGCCATTATTTTACCGCTAAGCGCAGACCTGTGCTCCTCCCCTTGTAGCTTTACAAGTGAAAATATGCGGTCTATGAATATCTTCAATTGGGCCGGGTAACTCCACCAGTAGATCGGAGTAGAAACTACAATCACATCGTAATCAGGGAGTGTGGCCACTTTATTAGCAACCTCATCATCAATGGCGCACCTGTAATCATCTGATTTCTGGCATTTAAAACATGCAATGCATCCTGGCTTCTTGAAAGAAAGGTTTGTTGCATCGATATCATCAACTATTGCACCATGATCCCTTGCTGCATCAATTGCTATCTTTGTCACTTCTCTTGTATTACCCTTTTTACGCGGACCGCCATGTACAATTACAATTTTTTTGCCCATAATATCTGTCCCCTTCTGTTATATTAAAGGATAATAGATATCAGATAATACAAAATAAAAAAAGCCCCGTTTGTTGAACGGGGCTTTTTATACTGATTGAATAAAAGCTTTTATTCCATTATTCAGGCAGAGATACTAGCTCTGAAGGCTTGCCATCCTGGCTTTGGTATTTTCAATCTTATCTGTAGCCCTCATTGCCTCATAGCATTTCTGTAATTTTTCCAGTACGCCTTTAAGATTGGGATTATTTTTGCCAAGTAAACCTTCTCTTACACCAAATGATTGTTCGTATAAATCAGCAGCCTTTTCATTTTTACCCTCTGCAACATAAAGAAGGGCAAGGTTTTCAAGTGATGCTGAATAGAAGGCATGATTTTTCCCAAATGTCTCTTCTGCAACCTTTACAACTTCCTGTGCGGTTATAATGGCTTCATCGATCTTTCCGCCTTTATACAGTATTGCCATCCTCTTGTTCAGGCTGTTATAGAGTTCCTGCTGTCCAAAAACTGTGGTTGAAAAAAAAGTAAGTACTAAAGCTGCAAGAATAATTTTTGTTAATGATTTCATGTTGATACTCCTTAAAAAATTTTAATTCGATTATAATTACCGCGGTTTTCCCGCATTACCCTGTACAAAACCCTGACCATGCACCCCGGTGTTGCTTTGAAAAAACCGTTCATGATAATCAGGTAATAAGTTGATAAATGAAGCTCATGATCGTCTAAAAAAAGAATCGTCATGAGCATTTTACACAGCATTAGCCGTGATTCACTTTTTTTATCGGTATGATCATTGATAAACTTTAAAGAAAAAATGCATTGGAATGTATTTTTTTTTAATTGTGAAATAATTCCTGTTAACAGATATATACCCTGGTGTTCTTTGGAAGAGAAAAGCGATTTTACATACTATAGCTAAGGTTATTTTTACTTATCATATCAAGATATTACATATATTTTCATTAATGAAGAGTATATTACTTCATAATTTCCAATTTTTAATTTCCCGGGTGCCGGTTTTACCCAATTATTCTTGCGCCGCTTTCAGAAAGGCGCTGATTATAGGGTGGGGGTGCTCCTGACTGGATGCCAACTGTGGCACAAACCCAGTCCCGATAAAAAAGGGATGATCATGAAGTTCAATTATTCTGATGCCTCCATTATCACCTAACCCACTGACTTTTAATCCGGCTGCTTCTAATTTATCCCGATATTCCGGGTTAAAATCGTAAAACATTTTACCGGGAATCAGAAAGTCTCCTATTTATATTAAGTCTTTCAATGCGTTCAAAATGCATCAGATTTCCTGTGACAAGTTCCAGTCCATGATATATTGCAGTGGCTGCAATCTGGATATCTGCATCAGGAATAATATTTCCTGTTTCTTCAAGATATGCCCTGATCTGCCCAAAAACCTTTGCACAACCAAGATCGTAAGGTAAAATGGTTACAGAAGGTAAAATACGTTTTTCAATATTAATAAGGTGTTGTTCCTTTGCATTGGAACGGTACGCCCCCTTGTACAACTCTCCTATAACAATAGAACTGGTAAATTGTTCTTCTCTGGGTATACCTGAAAGCCATTTCACATATGAAGATGCTGGACGCTTACGTAATAACTCTGATATTGCATCGGTATCAAACAGATAGGCCATTATTCCAGCCCCGCATCAAGGACATTACGATTTCCTGATCGGGGAGATCTCTTAATGGCCTTAACCAGTTCTTCAGAATCATCCCAGCCACCGGCAATACTGGCAAGCCCCTTTTCAGGTCCGGCCTTCCTTAAACGTTTAAGGTGTTCAATATCATGAGTAGATACCAGTGCAGCAACAGGTTTTCCATGCCGGGTGATAATAATAGGTTCACCTGTTTCTACCTGCCTCAGACATTCTGATAATGCAGTCTTTGCCTCTGCTATAGATATGGTGTTTTCCATGAGTCACCTCCCAATATGGTTATTATGACCAAATTGACCAGAATGTCAAATTATTAGTAAACCGGCCTGCACTCAACACCCAGTTCAGCACAATCATTCACTATCTTTTCTCTTATGGCGTGAAAGTGCACATCTGTGTTTTTATCTTGCCACCCGTGCTTCTGATATATCCTGTCAGCATGATTATAATTCATGCGGTCAAAAATTATATAATTAACCTTTCCCTTTAGCATCTTGATCAGGTTCTCTGCTTCCGGAAGGATGGGTGCAATCATTACAAATGTCCTGATTCCATTCTTATGCAGTGATTCAATCGCATTGAGTCGCTCCATTATAGATGGGGCTTTAGGCTCAAAAACCTTTCTTACATCATCATCTGCAGTGGTAATGGAAAACCCCACCTCTATATCTTCAAATCTTTTTATTAAGTCCATATCGCTGAGAACAAGTGGCGATCGTGTTTGAATTGTAACCGGCCAGTTGTGCATCGCTAATATCTCAAGGCATCTCCTGCTGAGTTGGTATTTTTTCTCCAGGGGCTGATATGCGTCACAGACCCCGCTCATCCAGACTGTGCCCCTCTCTTTTCTTTTTATTTCTTTCGCTAACACATCGGGGGCATTGATCTTAACATCCACAAAATCACCCCAGGGTTCTTTATGCCCTGTGAACCTCTTAATAAACCGGGCATAACAGTATGAGCAGGCATGCTGACACCCGATATATGGATTAATGACATAATCAAATATCTTTGATGAAGAGAGGACTGACTTTGATTGTATTTCTTTTATTTTGATGGTCATAAAGATATCAGTAAACCAATCGTTACTTGTCACCACGTAGATCACAAAGAGCAGTTTAAATATAAATGACTTCTCCGTGTCCTCTGTGTGAATAGTCCTTAAAGTTTTTCTATTTCCCTTAAGTGCATATTATGCCACCTAACCACCTCACGATAAGGGACATCCCCGCCGAATATGTCCAGGCTGCTCCCGATTGTGGCATGCACCCTGCCCTTACCCAGTTTGAGGATTAGGTCCATATCTGCTAAGGATTTTACACCACCGGCATATGTTACAGGTATTGTGCAGTGCTCGCCCAGTATTTTTACCAGTACTTCCTCTATGCCCTGCCTTTTTCCTTCAACATCCACACCATGGATTAAAAATTCATCACAGTATTCTGAAAGCCAGGCAAGGGTATCCTTATCAACCTTTAAACCGGTGAATTTCTGCCACCGGTCAGTCACCACATAAAATACGTTATCCCTTTTACGGCAGCTCAGATCTATTACAAGCCTCTCTTTCCCAACTGCATCGACTATTTTTTTCAGATGTCGGTCATTAATATTACCTTCTGTAAAGAGGTAAGATGTAACAATCACATGGCTTGCACCAGCCTCAAGGTACTCCACTGCGTTATCAGGGGTTATTCCCCCTCCTATCTGAAGACCGCCTGGAAATGCGTTAAGGGCTGTTATGGCCGCATCACGGTTACCTTGCCCAAGGGATATCACGTGCCCGCCCTTAAGGTTATCCTCTTTATACATCCTTGCAAAGTATGAAGGGGAAAGCTCGGTTTCAAAATTAACCTGTGTGTTTCGTTCATCACCGGTCAGGCTGCCGCCAACTATCTGTACCACCCTGCCATTTCGCAGATCTATACATGGTCTGAAACCCATAGGTAAACAATACCCCCTTCGTAAGTATCTGAAACACTGCCAGAAAATGCCTTCAGATTGACTATCATACTATAACAATCCAGTCATCTGAAAAAGTATTCAGCCATTGACATATAATTTCTCATCACTTATACTCCCTCGGTCAAAAGAGGCAAAACAAGGCATAAACACAGTTATCTATTGTAACTGGTCAATCTGACAACCAAAAAAAAGAGGAGAAAAACATGAAAACAAACACCATCTTTCTGAGCCCGGATGAGATGCCAAAACAGTGGTATAATATCCTGGCAGACATTAAAATGAACCCCCCCCTGGGCCCTGACGGAAAACCTGTGACCCCTGAGATGCTGGCGCCGGTCTTTCCTATGAATCTTATTGAACAGGAGGTCAGCACTGAAAGATGGATAACAATCCCTGATGAAGTAATGAATATTTACTCCATATGGCGTCCTTCACCCCTTATTCGTGCCGCAGCCCTGGAAAAGGCCCTTGGCACACCAGCTAAGATCTACTACAAGAATGAAAGCGTAAGCCCTGCGGGGAGCCATAAACCCAATACCGCTGTGCCACAGGCATATTATAATAAGGTGTTCGGGATTAAAAAGCTTACAACAGAGACAGGGGCAGGCCAGTGGGGAAGCGCCCTATCATTTGCATGCAGCCAGATCGGGCTTGAATGCAAGATATACATGGTTCGTATCAGCTTTGACCAGAAGCCCTACAGAAAGGCACAGATGCAGGCATGGGGAGGCAAATGTGTAGCAAGCCCGAGTAATGAAACAAACACCGGAAGGGCAATACTTGCCAAAGACCCGAACACACCCGGAAGCCTTGGTATTGCTATCAGTGAGGCAGTGGAGGCCGCTGTAAGCGACACAACAGGTCAGACCCGCTACGCACTGGGCAGCGTGCTCAACCATGTAATGCTCCACCAGACAGTGATAGGCCTTGAGGCAAAAAAACAGTTTGAAAAGGTGGGCGATTACCCTGACATAGTAATCGCCTGTGCTGGTGGCGGAAGCAATTTTGCAGGTATCGCATTCCCATTTGTATCTGACAAGATGCATGGCAAAAAGGTAGAGATATACCCTGTTGAACCCATAGCATGCCCGACCTTAACAAGGGGACCATTCGTATATGATCACGGCGACATAGCCAGATTTACACCGCTTCTTGCAATGCACAGCCTTGGCCATGCTTTTGTACCGCCTCCGGTTCATGCAGGAGGTTTGCGGTATCACGGCATGTCACCAATAGTAAGCCAGCTTGTTTCAGAGGGACTTCTTACAGCAAAGTCTGTTTCACAAATAGATGCATTCAATGCCGGTGTCCTGTTTGCCAGAACAGAGGGCATCATCCCAGCCCCTGAATCCAACCATGCAATAGCGCAGGTGGTTGCTGAAGCAAAAAAGGCAAAGGAAACAGGAGAAAAGAAGGTAATCCTCTTTAACCTGAGCGGACACGGGCTCCTTGATCTTGGTTCATATGA
>CAZCMD010000042.1:0-31400 GCA_964499695.1 uncultured Desulfatiglans sp. | reverse complement strand
TTTTAAATGTTGCTGCTTGACACCTGACCTGTTTATGGACTAAATTAAGTCCTGATCATTTATTGATCTTGATCAGCCAACGGAGGTTAAGATGAAATATTCAACTCAGATCAAACCTATCAGTTATCTGAAGGCGAATGCTGCCGAAATAGTAAGAAACCTTTCAAAAGAGCAGCAGCCACTGGTTATCACACAGAATGGCGAAGCTAAAGTAGTTATGCAGGACATAAAAAGCTTTGAACAGACTCAGGAAACTATTGCCTTATTAAAGATACTGTCATTAGGTGTAAAACAGATTGAGGACGGAAAGGTTTATACTGCTGAAGATGTGTTAAAAAATATCAGAACCGGACAGGGGAATAAATGATGAGGTTTACGGTCTTTCTGACTAAAGACGCCGCATCTGATCTTGCAGAGATTTATGACTATATATTATCAAACGATTCACCCAGAAAAGCCGAATATGTTTTACAACAGATTGAGAAAAGCTTCTCATCTTTATCGGAATACCCGGATCGGGGCTTATATCCAAAAGAACTTCTCTCACTTGGGATTCAGGAGTACCGTGAAATATTTTTTAAGCCATACCGTATAATCTATCGAGTAATCAAAACGAAAGTCTATGTCTTACTGATAGCAGATGGCCGTCGCGATATGCAGTCGCTTTTACAAAGGAGGTTGTTAGAGGCATAAATATTATATTGCCAGTATGGTAGGTTGGTTTAAACCCAACATCCTTTTGAATGGTGGATAGAAAAGTATGTGATACCCTTGTAAAGAAAGTTTGATGGATAGTATTGATTTGGATATTTTTGGGTCGCTTCGCTTAACCCAATCTAAATTCTGGAGTTCATTTAAGTAGAAGGCATCAGTATCAGGACTGCACATTTTACAATAAAAACGTCGCTAAACCGGTTATTCTTTAGTTCATTTGGCATTTATAAAGGAGATATACAATGGACATGTGGAAGTTTTTTAACATCACGCATCGGGAACACATTCTATGCAATCCTATGAGTCTTGAGAAGCTTGAACAGCTTATCACACTTCTCTCTCTGAAACCCGGGGCACGGGTGCTTGATATTGCAACCGGAAAGGGCGAATTTCTCATCAGGCTTGCAGAGCGGTACCGGAAAATAACAGGGACAGGAATTGATTTCTCTCCATACTGTATCGCTGACGTACAAAAGAAGCATCAAGAACGTGTTCCAGATGTCCAACTCCATTTCCTGGAGATGGACGGGGCCAAATATGTCCCGGAGACCTTAGAGAGCTTTGATCTGGTATCCTGTATCGGTGCGAGTTGGATTTATGGCGGGCATCGAGGGACATTAAACGCGTTAACAAAGATGGCAGCCCCGGGAGGTTGGATCGTTGTGGGAGAGCCGTACTTGCGGCATGAACCGGAAAAAGAATATTTAGAGGCAATCGGAGTTGCACGGAACGACTTCGGGACACATTATCAGAATGCAGAGGCTGGACGAGAGTTCGGCCTGGAGGCAGTCTACACACTTGTAAGCAGCCAGGATGACTGGGATAGATATGAGGGTTTACAGTGGTATGCTGCCGAAACCTGGGCAGATGAACATCAGGATGATCCCGATGTGGAGACAGTGTTAAAGCGAGCGCGTGAGGATAAGACAGCCTATCTGAGGTGGGGACGGGAAACGCTGGGATGGGCGATTTATCTGTTCAGGAAAGGTTGAAGTTTTTTAAACCTGCACAGTTAACAGCAGAATAGTGGGGAAGGGGACACTGTTAGGTTATGAGGTTAAAACTATTAACCCTAATTACCGAGACAACGTCCCCATGTTTACACACTTTAACTCTCTTTCATCATTTCAGTTAATATCTCTTTTACCAGGCTGCCTTCAGCTTTTCCTTTTAAATCTTTCATTAGCTTGCCTGTTAATTGCCCTACATTTTCACCACCTTTTGTATTAATACCTGATGAAAGAATGAAGGCTTTAATTTCTTCTTTGGACATCATTTTAGGCAGATAACCTTCTATAACATTAAGATATACTGACTCGTTTTTATTTAATTTTTCTAATACTAACTCTTCATTCTTCTTAAGACCTTTCAATATCTTCAATACTTCATCATCTGTAGGAAGTTCACCAGCTAATTTATTAAGTCTTGGAAATTCACCCAGAATAACTCGCAGGGCATTTACTCGTTCCATATTTTTTGCTTTCATAGACTCTGTCAAATCTTGTTTCAAGTCATGATACAACATTTTAATTCTCCTTACCTGTTAAAGGTTGATTAATAATTTTTCACTCTACTTCTCCCAACCCTCTGGCGGCTCGGTTCCTCCTTTGATTTCGCGAGTAAGGTACATCCACTTGCCATTTATTTTAATGAAAGTGGAGTACTCCCGACCCTGAGCGCGCAGCTGTATCTCACCCCTTTCTTTTTGCATCACATTCTCGGTCCACACCAGTTGAGCCCTGGCGGTATCACCTTTTACCGTAATAAGTAAATTACTGATAAGACTATTGAATGAAAAATTCTTGGGTGCTTCACCCTCAGGAAAGTTATAGGCCTTGGCAATGGCCTCTCTGCCCTTGAAATGCTGACCGATCAGAATCAGCTCTCCATCCTCCACATAAAAGTTTGCAAAACTTTCAGGCGTTCCACCGAAGTTGAAGTAATAGCGGGTAATTAAATCCTGTACCTTCTGGCGATCGATCAAGGTTTCGAGAGTCATTTCTTCTGCCTGAGCAATAGAGCCGCAAAATAATGTAAAGCAAATCAGGGCAAGCCAGGTTTTAAATCGGTTTGTGATATTATTCATTATTGTCTCTCCTCTTTTGAATATCTGTTTACATTGTTGTACCTAAAATTCAGGTTCAGCAAAACGTTTAGAAACGTTTAGTGGTACCCTGCACAATTGCCGTTTTCATAAGCCATAAGCTTGGGTCTGTCAACTGCGAAGACCTGGGCTTCACCTCGCTTCTGTACATTATCTAAAGTTACTACTTTTGTCTTGTAATACCTGCTTGAAAGATGATTGTTGTCTTTTCAGTAGTGTCTAATGACAAGGGCAGACCCCAATCTTTCAAACTGTCTGAGTAAAGCATGTAGTTGGCTTATAAACTAAAAAGGTATATCGTCGCTATTTTTTTGATGATGAATTTCTTGTTTTAAAACAAGCTTGTCTTCATTATTTGACAACCATTCCTCACCTTTTTGTTCCATAGTATATGTTCTATAGCTTTGATCATATTGATCATCATATTCCTTTTGCCAAGTTACCATCCCTTTTTGCTCTAAACCTTTTAATGCAAGGCTAACAGCTATATCTGTGAACCCGGCGTTGTTCATATCTTCTTTTATTGTATATGCCGGAACACCAGACAGTGAAATAAAGCTATTTTGCATAACAGTAACAAGAGCAACAATTTCATGTTGAGAAAGTCCTTCTGTTTCGTTTATCGGTGATATATTAGAGGCTGAGCTAATTTGTTTTTTCTTTTCCAACATCGCAAGAATTCTTTCCTCTGAACAAATAAGGACAACATCTTTCGGAACTGCAATAGCAAAACCAAGTTCAAACCAAACATTAGGATTATCGGTAGTTATTTCAGCCAGACATATTTCGGATCGTTTAATTCCAGATTCTATTTCATCAATTGGAATAGTAACACTTGGATCGCGGTCAACGCGATAGGGCTCTAATCCTGCGTCTTGTATAGCCGGGGCTATAACAGCATCATATCTCTTATCAAAGCCCCCTTTGTCGAAAGGTTGTATTACAAAACATCGTGCCATGTTATTACCTCTCTTTATAGTTTTAAACGCCAAATGATTCACCAGTGCTGTATATCTTTATTTTTTCTTTTTTACAGCAAGATAAGCCGGGACCTTTTATGTTTATTAAAACTAATTGGTATTTTTGGATGAAGCTGGGAGATGATAGCTCTTCAAATATCTATTATCAAGTATAAACAGGCGGTTTTTCATAACATTTTTTCCCTTAGGCTTTTATTTGTTATAAGACTCAAAACATGATAACCCTTTTACGCTCTGTTTTACTGGATTATTAATAGCTTATAAATAAATCCAAAAGGTTAAATGTGGGAATCATTCGGTTTCAGACTTACACAGTTTACATTTTTCAAGCTATAGATTTATACGTTTCTATTTTGTAAGCTTGGCACCCAGGCCTACATTTAAAAGTATATTATTTTTTATTATTGGGATTTGACTCTGCACCATCACAATAGGATTCACCTGAACCGTATTCACCTGTCTCAATAGAAGTCAACACTCCATTATTAAAACTAAGAGTGGTAATGAATTTTTCTGATCCACAATTATAAACCCATTCTTCAGAAATTTGCATTCTCTCATTAAACTCTTCTTCAGTCATATTGCCATTTTTTAATGCCTTTAAGAGGCCCTTAGTAGTGCGTCTTGTTGTATTAGATGATGTAGGAGTACCGCATTTCAAAAATACTGATGATTTTGAATTACCTATGGAAATAATATTGCTTCCACATCTCCAGGTTTTTAGGTATGTTTTTGACAAAGCTATTCCGGATATAATCAGCACAAAGGTTGCTGCAATCAAGGTAAAAATTATTGTTTTTTTCATACCTGCATATCCCTTTTATTACATTTTAATCAGACCTACTCAATTAATATCTTGTAAAGTTATAGATTAATGTGTGTCAACATTGTGAGAAGAAGGTATAAGGTTATTAGGTTGATACTATTATAAACTAAATTGAAAAACTAAAAATAGCTCTTCAGATATCTATTATCAAGTATAAACAGGTGTTTGTTGATATCAATTTTTTACTCAAGCTTTTACTTGTTAAAAGACTCAAAACCTGATAACCCTTCTGCGCTCTGTTTTACTGGATTTGAATATGGTAATAATTAAATAATTTCATGTAGTTAACCAAATGGATAATAATATGTTGATCAAATTCCATTTTTAGGTGTCTAATGAAGCATTATTACCGGATTATATTGCAGCGTGTTTATATGTTTAAAGTTTAAAAACCACTTCAGGAAAGGAGAAACATCTTGAAGACCATAATTATGATAGCTTTGTCATTACTGATTACGACCGGATGCATGTACGGTCAGACTACTCAACCACCTCCTGTTCCAGCAGAGGAACAGCCGGAAGTTCAGACACGCGGGCCTGTGAATGAGGCCTTTGCACAACCCGTTACTATTGAAGAAAATGACGGTTTAACAGTACCCAAAGCACCGCCTGCTGATATAGATGAGACCCCACCTGCTGAAAGACCGGTTGGTGAACAGTTTACATGGATACCCGGTTACTGGGCGTGGGACTCGGAAAGAAACGAGCATATATGGATAAGCGGATGCTGGAGGGCAGTGCCTCCTGGCAAATACTGGGTTTCAGGTTACTGGGCAAAGGTGCAAAGCGGATATAGATGGGTGCCAGGTTTCTGGGCAATTTCGAGTGAAAGGGAGATAGAATATCTGCCTCCGCCCCCCAAAGTTACCTATATTGAACCGCAGGGACCGGAGAACTCTGACATGATATGGGTACCGGCATGCTATTACTGGTCTCATGGCCGCTATACATTACGGGAAGGTTACTGGCTCCAGGCGCGTGAGGACTGGGTATGGGTTCCGTCACATTATGTCTGGACACCGCGTGGTTATATTTTTGTAAGGGGGCACTGGGATTATCCCCTTGTCCGCCGCGGCGTACTTTTTGCTCCTGTGTATTTTCGCGGTAACATATATGGCGGGCACAGGTTATCCTATTCTTTAAGTATTGCCATTGATTTAGGCAGCTTTGAGTTTGGCCTTTTTACCAGACCTGGTTACAGGCACTATTATTTCGGGGATTACTATGACGATTTCTACATCGGCATAGGTATTTTCCCATGGTTTGAATGCATGTCAAGGCACACATGGTATGACCCGATATACATGCATGACCACTGGCGTCACAGAAGAGATAATCGCGACTGGCGAAATCATGAAAGGCGTGAATATGAACGCCGAAGGAATGACAGGGATTTACGGCCTCCAAGGACATACCACGAGATGGAACGCAGGATGACCAGTATGCCGGAATCCAGGAGGAGTAATTATGAGGTGGCTGCTCCAATGAAGAGGATGATTGAAAGGAACACAGCCTTGTTTAAATATCGGCAGACCCAATCGGATGACCGTAAACAGATTATAAGACATAAGGAAGATGTCTTTAAATATAGAAACGATAGAATCAGAAGGGAATCATTAGATGATAGAGGCAGGAATAATGGGTTTGAGAGGGAGAAGACCCGGACACAGAAACCAATAGAAAAGCAGGGTGCTGTGGAGCGTAAGAAACCTGATTTTCCACCATATGAGCAAAGGAAATCACAGGATAGAGAGTATAACAAAAAAACGAACATAATAAATTCAAATGAAGAAAGGAAAATACAGGTCCCTGTGGAGCAGAGAAACCCGGACTCAAAATCGATAGAAATGCGGGATAGAAGGGTGCCGACAGAGCGTAAGGGGCGCGATTTTGTACCATCTGTTCAAAAAAATGTTACAGAGAGTGCACCGATTAAAGAACAACAGGGTAATAATGTTAATTCAGGCAGTAAGAGCTTTCCATTACTTCGTAAATATATAGAGGAGCGTAATCAGAAACAGACTTCATCTGAAACTGATAAAGGAGAGGTCAAAAAAGAGATAAAGGAGTTGCCTGTTAGAGGCAAGTTGAGGAAATAATTGAGCAGGCGGTCGGTAAAGTCTGAGACATAGGTAACAGAATTGTCTTATCATTTTGTATATTTTTTACACTTCACAAAATATGAACGTCCAACGCTCAACATTCAACATCCAATGTTCAATGGAAGACAGAACCCATTGCCTTTTCTTTGTTTTTGAATTTTCATTGGAACTTGAAAGTTCGACGTTCGATGTCGGGCGTTTATATTTTTGAAGTAATGACCTTCTTACTATTTTAACATTCCCATCTTACCAAGCTCCTCAGCAATATCAGCCATATCAAAATCCTTAAGGGTTGACTCCTTTGGCAGTCCGGTATCAACATCCCAGCCGCGAAGCTCATAGTATTCATCTTTTAATTTTTCAAAATCACCTCGGTCAAATACCCTCCCTTCAACCGGTGTTATCTCACCATTTTTACCGGGAATAATGCATTGCGGGTCACAGAAGAGTTCTCCCTTCTTGAGCGGCTGGGTGAAATAATAATCCATGATCTGGTCATCTTTTCTACCCTGCCAGCCCTGTCTTAACAGTACTGCCCTCTGCATATTGACATTTCTTTCACCCAGTCTGTTCAACCCTGCTTCATCCACATCTCTCCCTGTTATAGCAGAAAATATCTGCGGCTCAAGGATTGGTTCATCCATATGATCAGTATAGTAATCTGCCCATATCATCATCCAGCTCAGGTCGCAGAGGATCATGCTTTCCTTTACATAGCCCCTGTCCCTTGCCTTCTTAGATGCAAGCGCCTTTCCCTCCATTGAGGTGAAGTCAGCTGCTTCCTCACTTCCCCAAAGCCGTTTTGAAAATTTTCGTAAAATATCGCTTGAAAAATTCGCATTTTCCCGTTTTTCTGCCCAGGCCACCCACTTGAAAAGATAGGATACCGGTTCATGGAGTATCTGTATTGGACGCCTGGGTTCCAGGGCATATATAAGTGCTGTTGCAGGCATGAGCCTCGGGTCATAATCCTTTGTTTCACTGTTTCTGGTTGCAATACAGTAACCCACAATTTTTTTTGCCTCATCACCAAATGCCTCAGCAGCAGCTACAACACCTTTAGCTAGGAGGTCACCAAAACCCTCTCTTGATGCAATCTTTGCTGTGAGTGCCTCAATGTATTTTGGTTTACCCATCTCTGATAAAGGGAGCCCTGTATTTTCTTCTGTAAGTATTCCTGCTTTATATGATTTATTGATCCATTCCACTATACCGTGCATTACAGAGGTATCGAGCCCGTAATTGTCACAGAGCCTTGAAGCCAGCATGCGTGTTTCACTATTGTCCTTTCCTGTATATTGAATGATTGGCATCAGGTAAAACATCATTGCCTGGCAGAATGATTTGTATTTTCGGTTGTCTGATAACTTGTATGTATAACGACCGCATCCGACCCCGCACCCGTAGCATATGTGCTTTTTGAACGAGTCGTTTATCTTCCACATCCCTTCGTCATGATCAGCTATTTTGTGAATCTCTTTGATCTGTTTTGCCAGGACTTTTAATTTTTCAGGATCAGCCGCTACAGGTCGACTATCTCCCGCAACGATTACAGCCTTAAGGTTCTTTGAACCCATAACAGCTCCGAGACCTGCTGACCCTGAAGAGCCGTCTTCTGCCAGTATGGTAGCAAATGGTACAAGATTCTCAGCTGCCTTACCTATAGTAAGGACACTGAAGTCTTTTCCATATTCAGCCTTGAGTGTATCAGTAACCTCAAAGGCTGATTTGCCCCAGAAACGTGAGGCATCTTTGATCTCCACTTTGTCATTATTGATAATTACATAGACAGGCTTTTCCGCCTTTCCCTGTAATACAAGGCCATCGTATCCCGCATATTTAAGGGTAATACCCCACCTGCCGCCCAGGTTGGCATATGAGAATGTCTCTCTGTCACCCTGAGGTGACTTTCCGCAGATCTGCCATCTTGATCCTGCGAACCCTATAAACCCTGCCACAGGACCGGTAACACAGATAAGAGCATTATCAGGATCATATGCCTTTGTTTCAGGCGGGACAAGATCCCAGTAAAGTTTTGCTGCAACACCTCTGCCGCCAATAAACCTGTCTGAATAGAGAGCAGTATCAAGCCTGACCGTATTTCCATTTGAAAGGTCAATTTTCAGAATATTACCCGCATATCCAAACTGTTTCATTTAATGCTCCTCCAGATGTATTACAATTTCAATTAACCTTTTTTTTATCGTAAACCGTAAATATAAGCGGTATTTATATTTCAAATAAAAAACAGGATCAATAGTCTTTAGAACTAGTTTGCGGTCAGGTATGGGATAATTCATTCTGGGTAATCCCTTTTCTGAACTCACTGAGTATCGGCATCATAAGTATGCCAACCAGAATAAATGACAGCACATCGGCTGAAGGGAATGCAAGCCATACCCCTTTTAGCTTGAACAGGTGTGTCCATAAAAGAGCAGAGGGTATAAGGAATATGACCGGCCTGCTAAATGCTGTAATAAATGCCTGCTTTGCCTTCCCGATTGCCTGAAATATCATTGTGCCGATAAAGAGCGGTCCAATGATGGGGAGGGCCAGAAACATATGTTTATTGGTCGCTATACTCATACGGATAAGTTCAGTCTCTTTTGTAAATATTCTTATAAAAGGTCCCGGTGTAAAATATACAATTAGAAAGCCTGCCGTACTAAAAATAAAAGCGCAGGTCAGCGCAAGTTTCATGCATCGTATGACAAGCCTGAAACGTTTTGCCCCGTAATTGAACCCGAGTATGGGTTGAACCCCCTGGCTTATTACCATTGCAGGCATGGTGATAAACATGAGTATTCTCTGGGCTATACCGAATGCACCCAGTGCATAATCCCCGCCATAGGTTGCCGCCATCTTGAATAGGAACATGGAGGCAAGGCTGCTCGCAAACATCTGGATAAATGCACCAAAACCAATGGCTGCCATCTCTCTTATGATCTTGATATCTGGCATAAGGTTGGCTATCCTGATTTTCAGATAATTTTTGCCTGACCTGTAATAGTTTATCAAAATAAGCATGGATAAGAGCTGTGCTATTATGGTTGCAATACCTGCACCTTTAACACCCATCTTCATCCATACTATAAATATATAGCAGAAAAGAATATCAGTTAATGCCCCGGATATCATTGAAATCATGCTGATGGTTGCATTCCCTTCTGCCCTTGTATAATTCATGAGTGATGTGCCCATAATGGCAAATACCATGCTTATGATTATGTACATCATGTACTCGCGGGCGTAGGGCAGGACATTTTCAGAGGCACCCATAATAGTAAGCCAGAAATTCAAGAAGGGCATTAATCCTATTATTGCAAGACAACTTAATGTTATAGCCAGAGCTATGCCGTTGCCCAGAGACTTTTCCGCTTTTTCAGGATCTCCTGAACCCAGAAATCTGGATATTAGTGACATACCGCCGATACCTGACATGGTACCAAGACCAAAGCCCATCATCTGAAGGGGAAAGGCTATGGAAAGGGCTGCCATGCCCAGATGGCCTACATATCTTCCTATAAAAATAGCGCTTATTACATTATAAAGTGAATGGACAAACATACCGAAAAAGACAGGCATTGATAATTTAAACATTAAATGACCTATCTTGTCCGTGTCGAGGACACTTTTATTAAATCTATTTTTTTCCATATAAACCACATCTTTTATAAAGTAATTTGATCTTTTGAGGATGGCACAATACTAGAAAAATGGAGATAAAGGAAAGGAAATATTGATTAAAAATTCAAAATTCAAGATTTAAGGTCCAAAATTTAATAATAAGGGTTCAAGGTTTCAAGGGGTCTAGGGTTCGAGTGAAAAACTTTTAAGACCCCTGAATCTTCAATCTTCAATCTTGAATCTTCAATTTTGAATCTTGACCCCTCGAACCCTGAATTTTCAATTTTGAATCTTGACTCTATTTTTTATACACCCCTTTGTAGTCCTTGTTATGCTTCTCATACTGCTCTTTCATGTTCCCCCAGAAATTCCGCGGTTTGTAATCGATCTTTATCTTATCGTTTTCAAGCTTTATAGTGGAGAACTTGTTCCATTCAGGCGGATCAACCTCAGGGTAATCTATCCTGTCAAAGCCCAGGGGCACGCTGCTGGCCTTTCTGGCAATAGATGCGTTCAGGATTATCTTTGCATGTTCAATCAGTTGAAGGTCTTCAAGGCTCCTCATGAGTTTATGAGGGTCAAGTGCATAGAGCTGTGGCACTTGCTCCTTTTCCATCTTCTCAATTGCCCAGAGCCCCATCTTAAAGAGTCTTTCTGTCTTGAATTCACTTGCATAATACTGCATTGCCCTTGCAAGCCCTGCATGAAGCTCCTTCCATTCAATACCGCCGGAGCGTTTTATGGGGGCGTAAACCCTTGCCTTTTCTTTTTCTATCTGATCGCGTGAAACCTTGCCCTGGTTTATCTCCTTTGCATATGCAACGGCCTTTCTTCCGGCGTACCTGCCTGTTGCAGCGCAGTAACTGTGGTCTTCTGATGAAAACATGGTGTTGCCTGCTACATAAAGCCCGTCAAGCGAACTCTTAAGGTTCCAGTCAACCAGCAGACCTCCCATGCCGGGTTGACGCCACTGTGGCATTGTCTGACCTTCAATAAATTTATAACTCTGTTGAAGGTCTTTGCTTCCGTCAAACCCTGCCTGGTTAAAGGTATCTATAATCACCTTTGTTGTGGACTCCTCACCAAGCATGAGGTTCCATGTAGCGCGTCTTTCTACATCAGACATTGAGGGCCAGTCACCATAAAAGGGTAGCTCATACTCACCCTTTAATATTGCCTCCTTGATCTTTCTATCCCCTTCAGGTGTGAGGATCATGGCGCCTGCGTCTTCCCATCCCTGGATAGGCAAAGGCACCCTTTTCCCGTTCGCATCCACAAGGGGGACGTTTTCATAGCTTGCATCACCTGCACCTGTATACCATTTGTGCTTTAGCCCTGTTGCAATACCGATTGGGCCTGTGGCCTCCATGTCTACAAGCTCTGCCCCGGCTCTCCATCCCATGATAATCCCGTCACTTGATGCAGCCCTGTTCATCATGGTTGACATACCGCATAACTCACTGTTCATCAGCCATACAGAGCCACCGCCTGCTGTTGATACAATGGTTGCCTTTGATTTAAATACCATGAATTCGCCGGTGCGGTTATTCAGGCCTGTTGCACCAATTACACGTCCACCCTGGACCCCGTTTTCTGTTAACAGGCTCGTACCCATGACACGGTCAAAAATTTGTACCCCAAGTCTCTTGCATTCTTTTTTAAGTGCAGGTTTAAATGTGGAGCCCCATACGCGGATAACAACATTATTCCGCTTTTCGGGTGGATTAAATCCCGGTGTGCCCATATTGGGGTCAGGCAGATAGCTGTGTATGGTGCCGTAGCGTGGAGAGATCATGAATTTGGTCTTATCATCCCTGCCTTCAGCACCCACATATTCATCCTTTGTGTCGCGGATTTTTCCGCCCATCTGCTCCATTTCAAGCAGGGTGTCATAATCTTCACGGCACTGGATCTCTATACCGATGCCGTTAGGGTAGGGGCGGTCAGCCATGTGAACTGCCCAGTCGTCAGGGTTAACCCGTGATAACGGGTTTGCAGGCGCACAGCACCAGTGGTCACAGCCGGGGCCGCCTGCGCCGCTCCTTATTGTGTCACCCTTTTCAACAAGGGCGACCTTGAGCCCATGTCTTGCAGCGCTGATTGCTGCCCAGCATCCAGCGATACCTCCGCCGATTACCAGTATATCTGTCTCAACCTCAACCTCATTTTCAAAACGGACAGGGTAGGGCCAGCTTGGTGCTGTTCCATTCGCTTTTAAATAATCATGCCAATTTGTCATGGTGATCCCTCCTTAAATTTGACCTATTTCGCCGGTCTTTTTGTTTTTCCAGTAGGCCCGTGACTGAAGAGGCCAGTTGAATTTTATTGCACCGGGCCTGGGGCAGTCATTTGCACAGCATCCGCAGTACCAGCATTCATCCTGATGCAGGATTATAGGTGGTTTACCCTTAACCGGGTTAGGAATGTAAACATCAATCGGGCATACCTCAACACAGTGGTTGCAGCCGTTACACCTCTCAGGGTTGAATATTACAGGCTGGTTTGGTGTTGTAACATTGGGAATAGCGAATAACTCTTTTTGTGACATGGTTTACCTCCGTAAAAATTAATTCAAAATTTAAAATTCAAGATTCAAAATTAATAAATAAGGGTTCTAGGGTTCAAGGGGTCTAGGGTTCTAGTGAAAAACTTTTAAAACCCCTGAATTTTCAATCTTGAATTTTGAACCTTGAACCTTGAACCTTAGACCTTATTTGTACACCCCTTTATAATCCTTATTCCTTTTCTCATACTCCTCTTTCTGGTTTCCCCAGAATCCCTGTGGGACATCACCGTGCACGACTTTTCCGTTCACCTGCTTTATCGTCAGCATCTTGTTCCACTCTGGCGGGTCCATCTGGGGATAATCTATCCTGTTAAACCCCAGCATCATACTGCTTGCCTTGCGTGCCTTTGATGCATTGATAATTATCTTTGCATGTTCAAGCATTGTCAGGTCTTCAAGTGTGCGCATCAGTTTATGGGGATCAAGTGCATAGAGCTGCGGGACAGTCTCCTTTTCTATCCTGTTCAGCGCCCAGAGCCCCATATTAAAAAGCCTTTCTGTCTTGAACTCACTAGCGTAATACTGCATAACCCTTGCAATACCCGCATGAAATTCCTTCCACTCAATACCGGACTCACGTTTTACAGGGGCATATACCCTGGCCTTTTCTTTTTCTATCTGGTCACGCGAAACCTTGCCAAACCCGATCTCCTTTGCAAAGGCAGCAGCCTTTCTTCCTGCGTATCTGCCGGTTGAAGCCGCATGGCTGTGGTCTTCAGGCGAAAACATCTGGTTACCTGCTGCATAGAGTCCGTCGACAGTTGTCTTTAGGTTCCAGTCAACCAGCACACCGCCGCCATGAAATGGTTCACGCCATTGAGCTGGAGAGTTACCTTCTATATGTTTGTAACTCTGCTGAAGGTCTTTGCTTCCTTCAAACCCTGCCTGATTAAAGGTGTCTATAATTATCTTTGTTGTGGATTCTTCACCTAACATAAGGTTCCATGTGGATCTTCTTTCTACATCAGACATTGCCGGCCAGTCGCCATAAAGGGGAAGTTCATATTCGCCCTTGCGAATTCCCTCGTTTATCTTCTGCTGGATGTGAGGAAGGGGCATCATAGCACCTGCATCCTCCCATCCCTGGATACAATATGGTACACGTTTACCGTTTGCATCAACTATGTTCACATTCTCGTAGCTCGCATCACCTGCTCCAGTATACCATTTATGTTTCCAGCCGGTTGCTATGCGTATCTCGCCTGCGGCCTCCATATTTACAAGCTCTGCACCGGCCTTGTATGCCATTACTGTGCCGTCACCTGACATGTTGCGATTATACATGGTGGAATATCCACAGAGTTCAGTGCTCATCTGCCAGATCATACCTCCGCCCGCAGTGGAAATAACAGTCGCCTTTGCCTTAAAGATCATGAACTCGCCTGTGCGGCTGTTTATGCCAGTAGCGCCCACAACACGATTTCCCTGGATGCCATCTTCATTCAATAGGCTTGTGCCCATAACGCGGTCATATATCTTCACACCAAGGCGTTTGCACTCCTTTTTAAGGGCAGGCTTAAATGTGGTACCCCATATCCTGATAACAACATTTTTACGCTCTTCAGGCGGATTAAAATTTGGTTTAAGCATATTGGGATCAGGCCCGAAATTGTGGATTGTGCCGTATCTGGGAGAGATCATGAATTTTGTATCATCATATCTTCCTTCGGCGCCAACATACTCATCATCAGTGTCACGGATCTTACCGCCCATCTGTTCCATTTCAAGGAGTGTATCATAATCCTCACGACACTGTATCTGGTGCCCGATACCATTGGAGTAGGGACGCTCTGCCATGTGCTTTGCCCACACATCAGGGTTAACCCTTGAATGGGGGTTTGCAGGTACATCGCACCAGTGATCACACCCAGGGCCACCGGCGCCGCTTCTTATGGTATCCCCCTTTTCAACAAGGGTGACCTTAAGCCCCTCCCGTGCGGCACTTATTGCTGCCCAGCATCCCGCAATACCGCCGCCAATGATCAGGATGTCTGTCTCGATCTCCTGCTCTTCACCGAATTTAACAGGGTAGGGCCATTTTGGAGGATGTTTGTTATCATTCAGGTAATCATGCCATGTTGCCATCTGTGAACCTCCTTTAAGAAAAGATGAAACTTGAATTCTATGTAAAATCAGAACAAGTCAAGGCTGCATCAGGATATGATATTTATCTTGATGCGCAGAATTTATATCGTTTTAAAGTTTTATAGATGGAAATAAAATACGACCCAAGCATATTTAAGGGCATACAAATGTCAAGGAAAAACCATGGATGAAAATAGAAGCTTCACCGGACACCAACTTGTCCCGCCATAGTTATCAATCGAAGGCGGGAGATTCAGCGAAGGCGGTTAGTGCCACTCAATAGCTGCTATAGTGGATGGAAAGGAGATTAGACTAAGCTGAATCGGGTATCCATTTTTTCTATAATATCTTAGTTTTATGCCTTGAGCTTTAACACCTTGTTTTTTCAACAAGTTATTCCAATTTTAAAAAATCATAATTTATTCATAAAAAAAATTTAAAAATCAGGAATTTCCTGATTGACAATAAATATTCTGTCCTATATTTACCGCCATAATACTTAATCAGTCATATAACACTCTTTAAGTAATTCGACTTTCAAACATATATATATAGAAAAGTACCCACTTATTACCTGGAAGCAGGGGGTAATTTAGTGTGTGAGCAGTATTTTTGTCTTACCGTTTTATATTGTCTTATTTGTTTTACGGCTTTTGTTTTTAGTGAATTAAAATTGTTGCTCAATGCAATACATGTATAAAGATTTTGCGTTTTCATGAAATTTTTCAGTTATCTACTAAACCGGAGGCGAATAATGAAGAAAAATGTTTTGTTGCAGCTAACCCTCATGTTTTTTATTCCTTTGCTTTTTATAATGGGAATAAATCAAACAGCTTTTGCAGTAACCTACTCCAAGCTGACAGGTGGCACTGCAAATGATTATCCTTATACAGCAACAGCTCCACTGGCATTTGATTCCAATACAGGTACGAGTTGGACATACCCCTATCTGCAACTTGATAATCCTCCAATCCCTGAATTAAGATACCAATTGTCTCAAGCAAAGATAGTTCAAAAATATAAGGTATCATCAGCACAAAATGGATTGTATTGGTATTTATATGGAAGTAATAATGGTACTACCTGGACAAATTTACATAGTTCGTCAACAAGAAACCAGGAAATATCCATAAGCAATACAACCCCATACCTGTATTACAAACTTTCGTCACCAGGGATTGTTGTCGGTTATGCAACAATAGTCATCCCCTATTATCCATTTCCTACTATTGAGGTACCAGTTTATCAGGTCACTATCTCAGAGCTGGAGTTGTACGCACCCAACCCTCCGGATCAACCGGCTCCACCATCAGGGCCTTCAACAGATGCTGACGGTTATTACACTATAAGCTGGGGCGCGGTTACTGACGCAACCAGTTACACTTTACAGGAGAAATTAAACAGTGGAAGCTGGAGTCAGATTTATACAGGCAGCAGCGCGTCTTACGCGAGAACAGGGAGAAGTCCTGGATATTGGAATTATTGTCTTGCTGCCTGTAATACCTACGGTTGTTCGTCGTATAGCAGTACAAAGACAGTGCTGGTGCCTGCCCCGCCCACAATAACGAATATTCCGGCAACAAGCGTAAATGAAAAAACAAACTATAATTTCACCCCATCAGTGAGTGACCCGGACCCAGGAGATACATTCACATATAGCATAACTAATAAACCGTCCTGGGCAACCTTTTTACCATCAACAGGCCAACTTTATGGCACACCTGGAAATTCTCATGTTGGGACATATAGCGGGATTGTTATTACAGTAACTGATAGCTATGGGTTGACAACATCAGTGCCATCGTTTAGTATCACTGTTATAAATGTAAATGATCAACCTGAAATATACGATATCCCAAACCAGACTATAAATGAAGGAAGCAGCTTTGCTGCAATAAACCTTGATGACTATGTGAATGACGTTGATAATACAGATGCTCAAATCAGTTGGACATATAGCGGTAATAACGCGCTTGGCGTGAGCATAACTAACCGTGTAGCAACTATAACTATTCCAAATGCAGACTGGTATGGATCTGAGACAATTACCTTTATATGCACAGATCCAGGTTCATTATCTAGTTCTAATCCTGCAACATTTACTGTAAACAATATAAATGACGCGCCTATGGTATCAGATATTCCCAACCAGACTATTAATGAAGGAGGGAGTTTTGCTACAATAAACCTTGATTCCTATGTGAGTGATGTTGATAATACAGATGCTCAAATCAGTTGGACCTATAGCGGTAACAACGCACTTGGCGTGAGCATAACTAACCGTGTAGCAACAATAACCATACCAAATGTAAACTGGAATGGTTCGGAAACAATAACCTTTACAGCCTCAGATGGTTCACTGAGTGCTGGGTATGCAGCAGTATTTACTGTACATCATGTAAATGTAGCACCTTTAGTATACGATATCCCAAACCAGACTATAAATGAAGGAAGCAGCTTTGCTGCAATAAACCTTGATGAATATGTAAATGACGTTGATAATACAGATGCTCAAATCAGTTGGACCTATAGCGGTAATAATGCCCTTGGCGTGAGCATAACTAACCGTGTGGCAACAATAACCATACCAAATGTAAACTGGTATGGTTCGGAAACAATAACCTTTACAGCCTCAGATGGGTCATTATCCAATTCTAATCCTGCAACATTTACAGTAAATAACGTAAATGACGCACCCACGATATCAGGAAATCCGGCAACAAGCGCCATAATAGGTAATGCTTATAGTTTTACGCCTTCAGCAAATGACGTAGATGTGGGAGATACTCTTACATTTAGTATAATGAACAAACCTGTATGGGCAAGTTTTAACACATCATCCGGAAAACTGTCCGGTACGCCCGATAGTTCATATATTGGATCTTACAACAACATAATCATAACAGTAAAAGATAGCCAAAATGCGAGTGCGTCAATGTCATTTAATATCACGGTTAAGTATCCTGACAGCGATAATGATAACATACCAGATTACTGGGAAATTCAATATGGTCTAAACCCCAATAATGCCAATGATGCAAATGGCGATCTGGATAACGATGGTGTAAGCAATTACTTAGAGTATGTCTTTCATACAAACCCGACCAATCCGAATGATAAGCCGGCAGATACATCAAAAGGAAGTACATACGAATATGATGAACTGGGGCGTATATTATCCATTAAAAGGGCAAAGTAACAGTTAACTAATGTTAATACCAGTTTTGAAAATTGCCTGATTAACACTTATTCATGGAGAAACGAAATGCTGTTAAATAAAAATATAAAAAATTTTATAACAATCATAATATCAATTTCCCTTTTCATCTTACTTCAAACAGAAGAAGGTGCAGCGAGCAATATGGTGACTTCAGGTGGAGCCTCAGAAGCAGCCAGAGGTGGCGTTTATTCCAACCCTCAAGCAGTAACGGCCAGCCAGGTTGGTTCCGCTACATTCACTTACCCTATCGAGGTTCCACCCGGAAGAAACGGCCTTCAGCCGAATATTTCTCTTCAATATTCAAGCTATAATGGAAACGGATGGCTTGGTGTGGGCTGGGACCTTAACATGGGTTCAATAAGCCGTTCTAACAGATATACTCTCTCTTACAATAGCAATTCGTTTGTGGTTGATGGCGCGGATTTAGTCCTCAATAGTGCTTGGGGAAGTAATTATTATCGTACAAAAATTGAAGGAGCTTTTACTAAATACCAGTATATATCAGAATCAGCAGGCTGGATCGCCTATGCAACGGACGGAACTAAATACTATTATGGCAGTAGATCATCGGATTCGAATTCAAAAATGACAAACGACTATGGTACATTCAGTTGGCACCTTGATAAGGTTGAAGATACAAACGGCAATTATATGTTAATCAACTATACACCAATAGACCAGGGCCAGATATATCTTTCCAGTATATATTATACTTATCATACAAGCTTTTCCGGATATACATATAAAGTTGAGTTTGCTCTTGAAGACAGGGATGATATTATCAATTCATACAAAACATACTCCCTTGTCACAACAGACAAACTGCTAAAAACAATAACTGTAAGTAAAGCAGATGATACCATAGTATATAAATATGAACTCAACTATGAAAACCCTATAATAAATGACAACCCAGAACTCAAGCGCAGATCAAGGTTAACCCAGATACAGAGAGTAGATCCAAACAATCCAGACAATTCCCTTCCTCCATATGAGTTTACCTATAATGATGGCGGAGATGGCACATTCAGTTCAACAGGTCCAACATACACCATTAATCCGCCTAATACGGTTGTGCAGTGGAAGTCAGTCCGTTTATTTGGCGATATCAATGGGGATGGAAGACAGGATTTTATTGTAGCCTGGGGGCCAAATTTCATTGGTTCAGGTGTAGTTATCGTAGACATATATCTAGCAAACATAAATAGCTCCGGAGTGCTTTCATATATAGCACAGGATTCAATTACCCTTGAACAAGTTTATTACCAGAATTTTAGTGTTTCATTGGGAGATGTAGATGGAGATGGAGATGCTGATATCTTGAGTAATGGCTTAAATTTCCAGGCCCATGTTTACCTATCCAATGGTGATGGAACCTTTTCAGGTAAATATACCTCTTCTTATGCAGGTGGTACTGGTTCTACCTCCTTCCTGGCAGAACTTAATGGAGACGGCAAGGCCGACCTTATTGTAACAAATGGAAGCCATAATTATACCTACATTTCTATTGGAAACGGCTATTTTGGTAATGAAAATTATGTTTTTACAGGGAGCCTAGGCGGGGGGCCTATTGAAAGAGACCAACGTATAAAACTGGGTGATGTAAATGGTGACGGCAGGGCTGATCTTTATGTATATATTTATTTTGAGACTTTTGTTTACCCCGCTAGTTATATTCCTGGTACTGTGATTAGAATTTTCCTAGGAAATGTCTATAACACATTTAATTCCGAACCTTACGTCCAGTGTGCAGAGAACTATAAAATAGAATCAGACACTTTGGTTGATATTAATGGTGATGGGCTTTCTGACCTTGCTTATGTATCTACTTCGAATAATAAATTATCTGTTTATTTATCAAATGGTACAAGCATGATCGATGCATCACCCAATCTCTACCTGAATACATATAATACTAGTTTTGCAGATATAGATGATGATGGTATGGCTGATATGTTCAATTTTGACTCTTCGAATAACCATATTTTTTATAAATCAAATGGCGATGGGACATTCGAACCACAGGTATTAGTCGGAGGACTACCCGGAGGAACACCCGGAGGAGGTATACGCGCCCCTCTCTTTGTAGATATGGACGGTGACGGCAAATTTGACGTGAATTTTAGACTTGCCAATGGAAAAGACGCAGCGGATTGTATCAAAACAATAACAAACCCATTTGGCGGCAAAACAGAAATATTCTATAAAAATTCATCAGGGCTGCCTAATAACAATATTCCATTTATTATGCATCCGGTAGAAACTATAAAGGTTTATGATGGCATAATTGAAACGGGTGCTACTGTAGATATACCGGATGTTACCTCATACGATTATGAAAATGGCTATTATGATTATCGTGAAAGGGATTTCAGGGGATTTGGCTATGTCAAAAAAACCAACGCTGACGGGTCAACAGTCGAGACAACATATGAGCAGATTGATAATTACAAAAAAGGGCGGCCTCTAATAGAAGAAACAAAAGGAGATGGAGTTCTTTTTAAGAGAACAACATATACCTGGGGGGCGTACAATATAGCAAGCAATCTCAATGATGCAAAATTTGTAAAGCTCAATAGTAAAACAACAACATATGAAAATAATTCCGCATATCTCACAGCCGAAAGTTATACATATGACGACACCAACGGGTTTCCTTCGAGTGTTGTTAAATCAGGCACAGATGCAAATGGACAGGCTATTGAACAGATAACTCAGGCTTCCGTTTATGACAGGTATCCTTCAAATTCATGGACCTGGCGGCTTAAAGAAGAAACAGTTACAGGAGCCACTACCGGTCTGGCCAGAATGATGACCTATGGGTATGACAACTATGGTAACATGACCAGCAAGACATTCTGGAGAACAGAATCAGATGATTATGAATCCATAGTATATGATCATGATTCATTTGGAAATGTAACAAGTGAAAGAGATGGTATCGTTACGCATCCACCAACAACAATAGCATATGACTCAACTTATACCTTTCCTGTAACCATAACAAATCCCAAAGGCCATGTTACAACAAAAACATGGGATTACAGATTTGGCAAGGAAGATATTGTAACCGAACCCAATGGTAATAAAACTGATTACGATTATGATAATTTTGGCAGGGTAACTAGTATCACCAATAAAGATATTAATAATGTAATTGTAGGTTACACCGAAACTGCTTACACCTATTATGACCGCACTACATTTCCGCGCTATAAAACTATAAAAACCCTGGAATCAAATGATAATCAAACGCCTGTTTATATCGAAAAGAAAGAATATTTTGACGGGCTTGATCGTTCGTTACGTATAGCCACCTGGGGTATTGATGATATTGAACAACCAATTCAGATATTCACAGATACAACCTATGATGAAATGGGAAGAAAGGATAAAGTCTTTGGCCCTTATAAAAGTGGTGCTACAGCAAATGAGATTTATTATGAAGATACAGACTATGACAAACTGGGCAGGGTTACATTTATTAATAGCCCAAGCGCCACACAGGGCGAATTGTCAACCATCAGTTATACTTACCCTAACCCTTTCAAAACTGTCATTACAGACCCGGATAATAAGCAAAAGACAGAAAAGCGTGATCACCTGGGCCGTATAATAGAGGTAATAGAGCATGCTAATGCTGGTGATCAGAATACATTGTATAGCTATAATGCAGCCGGTGATATGATCGAAGTTGAAAATGACCTGCATTTTTCCACCCTTATCTCCTATGATGCCAGGGGTCTTAAAACCAGCATGGATGACCCGGATATGGGTGAATGGCACTATACCTATGATGAAAATGGTAATCTTTCTACACAGACAGATGCCAAAGAGAACCTGATAACCTTTTATTATGATGTGCTCAACAGGGTATATAATAAAATTTATACAATTCCTGCATCTGAGCCACAAAATACAAATAATGTTGAATACAGGTATGATGGTGATGGCCTCTCTTCATGTACAAATTGTTTAGGGCTGCTTACCAAGGTAAATAACACAAGTGTTCTCACAATAAATGATGTTTTTGACGCAATGGGAAGGGTAAAAAGGGTTACAAAGACTATCTCAGGTGAAGTGGCACAGGTAACCCAGACCAGTTATGACCTCTCAGGCAAGGTTAAGGAAATCATCCAGCCTGATGGTTTTAAGGTGACTAATAACTATTACCCTGGCACAGGTCTTCTTGATACTGTTAAAGGGAAGCCATCAGTTGGAAGTGAAGTAGAATATGCCAAATGCACAGAGTACGAGGCAACCGGTAAAATAGGCAGGATAAATCATGCCTACAATGATACTGAAACTATCTATACCTATGATCCAAAGACAACAAGGCTCATAGAGCTTTTAACTTCACGGCCAGGGTCTTCTGATAATATACAGCATAAAATGTATACCTATTCCAAGGCAGGGGATATTGAAACTATCACAGATAATCTGAAAGGGGTTACATACACATATCAGTATGACAACTTACACAGGCTTCTGGAAGAAAGCACTTCAGATACCACACTTCCAACAAGTGCAGAGGTATTGAATTATACCTATGGTGATTCGGAGCATATAAATGCCGTAACTTCTATAAACTATAATGGCTCTAATTATGCCTTTTCTTATGACGCCAATGGCAATATGATAAGCGGGTATGATTTTACAAATCCCGGGAGCGTTGTATCGAGGGGCCTTACATGGAATGCGGATAATATGCCGATTACTATAACACGTGGTGGTGTTACAACCAGCCTTACATATGATGGTAATGGAGCAAGGGCTAAAAAGGTAGCAGGAGGGACAACCACATATTATTTAAGCAATGATTATGAGATAAAAAATGGAGTGCATACAAAATATGTCTTTGCAGGGAACCTGAGAGTTGCAAGTATAGACGATTCGGATATAAATACTTCTAAAATATATCATAAGGATCACCTTGGCAGCTCTGTAGCTATCACAGACGGCGATGCAGGGGATATTGAGACAAGTGAGTATTTGCCATTTGGAGGGATGAGGGCGCAAACAGGATCGGAGACTACGGGTTATAAGTTTACAGACCAGGAACTCGATAGTGAATCAGGTTTCTATAATTATGACGCAAGGTTGTATGATCCGGTTATTGGGAGGTTCTTGAGTGCGGATAGCATTTTCCCAGAATTACATAACCCTCAATCATTAAATCGTTATAGTTATTGTATCAATAATCCGCTAATTTATCATGACCCTAATGGACATGATTATATTCTACTAAATGATCCTACTGGCGCAGGCGGGGCTGGGCATAATGCCGTGTTGGTTGGTTCTGATAAGAATGGTTGGACATACTATTCTAAAGATGGAAATTTTTTTGGAACAAAAAAGGGGAATACTGTATATTGTTATGATACATACGGGAAATTTCTAGCTGATAATAGCGTTAGTGGAAGATATTCTAGGCAGTTGCGTGTAGAAACTTCTGAAAAACAAGATGATGCTATGAACGATCATGGTGCTAAAAATGTCGGTAAAAACTATTCATATGCAAAAAATAAAGATAGTGAAAATTGCGCAGATTTGGCTTCTGGGGTAGGGACTGCTGGTGATATTTCTGTTACAGCTCCCAAAATAAAAGGTAGCGGTATTACTTATCCAAATATACAATATGAAAATCTTTTAAAAGAAATACAAAATAGAAAAAATATAGAAGAAGAATTTAAAAATTTTCTTGAAGAACAGAAAAAAACTGAAGAACAGAAAAAAATGGAAAATATGCTTATGCCTTCTAAATGGTAAATTGTTAAATGTTTTTTAAGTTTTGAAGGATGCAAAAGGGAGATAATTATGGTTAAAAATAACTACCATTTGAGTGATTCGATATTAATTATATTAATTATAATAATATTTTCATTTTTATTTTCATTTTATAATACTTCGGGTTATAAAATATTTTATATTGAAGGAAGGTTTATTTTTTATATTTTTACTAGTATATTATTAGCAATAACTTATAGTTTAGCAAAAAAATATTTATTTAAAAATTGTGAAATTTCATGCGGGTTAACGAAACTATTGTTAGCATTATCTATTAGCGAAGGCGTTGGTTTTGTTATGTATATGATCATTACAGGAGCAATCATTAGGCATCCTGATTCGCCCGCAATTATTGTATTTTTATTTTTTTATTTCGTATCGTTGATTATTACAGTTATAACCTATTTTTTACTTGAATTTTTAATAAAAGGGAAATGTTGAGTGCTAGAGTTTATAGAGCAGGGGATGTGAACGGGGACTTCCTTAAATAATTAAATAACTCTGAGGAGTTGAAGTAACAAGGTAGTTTAGTATTAATATTTTGTTTTAAAATCATGATGATCATCATCAATAAGTAGAATAGGGGACGTCCATAAGAAACTAAGAAACGATTAGCGTTAGCTATAACAAGGCTGTAGAGCATTTAATTGTTATTTAATAAAATCATGATGATCATCATCAATAAGCGAGGGAAGAGATTATGTCAGCAATCAGAAAAGTAAAATTGATAGCGATTTATTGTATTTTAGTGTTTGGACTTACCGGGGTTGCCATTGCCCAGGAAAAAACAACAGGTGATTCATTGACTGGCCTTACTTCGGAAGGAAAGGCATATCTTGCGAAAGGAGACCTTTCGAATGCGGGTAAGAAAATACTACAGGCCTATGAAAATGCTAAAAAAGTAAAAAGCAGCTTAAGCACTACTGCAACGAAAGATTTATCTGACACCCTTTTCAAAATGGGTGATGCAGTTTTAAAAAAAGAGGGATCAGGCAAAGTCAAAAGCTGGGCTGAAAAATCCATTGAGATAAATAACCGGAATGATGATTCTTACCTGCTGCTTGCGCAGGTATATTACGATGGAAAAGATTATGATAAGGCAATTAATGCCATAAATACAGCAAACAATATTAAACAGAGAGCCAATAATTATCTGATGCTGGCATATACACGTCTAATGAAAAAATCGTACGAGAAAGCTATTGACGATTGCAGTGAGGGGCTAAAAAATAACCCCACTTCCAGGGAAGAATCTGCCTTATTAAACATGAGGGGATTTATATATAATGTAGCCGGAGATAAGGAAAAGGCAAAAAAAGATTATCTTGATGCATATAATAAAGACCCTGAGAATAAAGCAGCAAAAACTAATTATGATATTTTAAAGAAATTGGAATCATAACAGGGGTATCCTGTTTTCTTAGTAGTGTTGATGAGGGGGCACTGTCAGGCCATCAGGTTAAATAGATTCATCCTGATAACCTGAGAGTGCCCCCTTGTTATTTATATATGTAATGAATATGATTGAAATGGTTGAAGAATCAATCTGGGGCATTTGGGAATACAATAGATGCCCAGATAACACTCCCCCAAAACCTGTGCCATGTTTACCATTGCTTTTTGAGGATTAAAATTATAAGTTCCGGTATTAATTATGCAAATTTGTAAATGCTGTTGAGTTAATCCTGATAAATCTCGGAGAAAATAGTTGTGTTTAAACTGTGTCTTGAGTTTCCTTGTAAAAGGATTTTAGAGCTATTCTGTATTTCCTTTTTATTAATGGTAATTTTGCCTTCTGCAATTTATGCTGACATACCTGATACTGAAAGGGCTGCCCTGATAGCACTTTATAATAGTACTGGCGGCGATAACTGGACTAATAATTCAGGATGGAAGACTGCTCCGTTACATACAGATGGTTTTGCCATGCCTGGAACTGAAGATGATTGGTATGGTGTTACTGTGACTGATGACCATGTAACCCATATTTCCTTAAGTAACAACAATCTGAATGGAGCTTTACCAATACAATTCGAACAACTCACAAGTCTTATTGATCTTGACCTGTATTACAATCATCTTACTGGAGAAATCCCTGAACAGATTAGAAATCTGGTTAACCTTGAAAACCTGAACTTGAGTTATAACGAGCTTTCTGGAGTACTACCTGGTTCATTTAATGGTCTTATAAAAATAAAAAAACTTTTATTGTCAAACAATGGGCTTACCAGTGCTATATTTCAAGAATTGCTAACTTTGAATACCCTGGAAGAGCTGTATTTAAGTTACAACCAACTTGATGGCATTATACCTGATGGATTAGGTAACTTGTCTAATCTTAAAATCCTTATGATGGAAAGAAATGAACTCACAGGCCCGATACCGCTATCACTGGGTGATTTATCTGAGCTTGAAAAATTGGGCCTTGGCGGCAATCAGCTTACAGGAACCATTCCAACCCAATTGGGGAATTTATCCAACCTAAGAACGCTTTGGTTATACGATAACCAGCTTACCGGAAATATCCCAGCAGAACTTGGTGATTTGACCAATCTCCAAAGTATTACCTTGTACAACAACCAGCTTTCCGGAAGTATACCGGTAGAGTTTTATAATCTCACCAACCTGCAAGACCTCCGTGTTAACAATAACCAGTTAAGCGGGCATATACCAGCAGAAATCGGTAATCTAACCAATCTTATATACCTGAGGCTTTCAGGAAATAAACTTTCTGGAAGTATTCCGGGTGAGTTGAAAAATCTGGCTAATCTTTCAAGTAGTATTTCAAATATCAAATATAATGCTATCTATACAGTTGATTCATCTCTGGTAGCGTTTCTTGACTTAATTAATACTGGCTGGAAGGATACCCAGACGCTTTCCCCTCAAGATGTTACAAAAGGATCTGTAACAGAAACAACTGTTCAAGTGCAGTGGTCTCCTGTTACCTATGCCACTGATCCTGGCGGGTATATGGTTTCTTACAGTACAACTCCAGGAGGGCCATATACAAGTTTTGGCAGTACAGCGAGTAAATCGACAACGCAGATGAAGGTGACCGGGTTAGATGTCAGTACAACATATTATTTTACTGTACAGACATATACGAGCCCCCATGCAAATAACCAGAATACTGTTATCAGTGACTATAGCCCGGAGATAACAGGTGCTACAGTTTTTGATGAGGATGGCGATGGTATGTCCAATGACTGGGAGATATCATATTTTGGAGATATCTCAAGGGATGGCAGTGGAGATTATGATAGTGATGGCTTAATAGATGTAAATGAATACAAGATCGGTACAAATCCAAAACTAAATGACACTGATTCTGACGGCATTCCTGATGGAGATGAGGATAAAAACCGAAATGGGATAGTAGACACTTCTGAAACTGACCCTACCAGGGCTGATACAGATGGTGATGGGATATCTGATGGAACTGAAGATGCAAACCATAATGGACGAGTTGATTCAGGAGAAACAAATCCCCTGAATTCTGACACTGATAACGATGGCATGCCGGATGGCTGGGAGGTTCAGTATAACCTTGATCCACTTTTTAATGATGCTAATGAAGATGAGGATGAAGATGGTTATAGTAATCTGAAGGAATATAAGAGAAAAACTATTCCGAATGATTTTAACTCTCAACCATCAAAGGATATGCCATGGCTGCCATTACTGTTGGGGGAGTGATTGTTATAGATGGAAATAACTAGTCTAAAAATAGTTTATGAATACATGAAAGTACTGAATAACAATTTATGATAGAGGAAATTAAGAAGTGAAGATTCTGAATCTCGCATTACCTTGTAAAACTGCATGTGGAAAAAAACTGTTAATCTTGATTCTGTTTTCCATAGCAGTATTGATTCCAAACATTGTATTTGCTGCTATTCCATCATCTGAAAGGGAAGCCCTGATAGCTCTTTATAACAGCACTGATGGAGATAATTGGACTGATAATTCCGAGTGGAAAAATGAACCAATAGATACTGATGGCTTTGCTATGCCTGGTACTGAAGGCTCATGGTATGGCGTTACTGTGACTGCCAATCACGTCACTGATATAAATTTAATTGATAATAATCTAAATGGAAATATCCCTGCAAAAGTTAGAGAATTTACCAATCTTACCAATATTAATCTCTTCAGCAATAACCTGAGTGGAGGCATACCCGTTGAACTAGGGGAACTCACCAGCCTTACATCTATTGATCTGGGTTCCAATCAGCTTACGGGGCAAATACCTACAGAGTTGGGTAACCTTAGTAACCTGGAATCCCTTACTTTTTCTATAAATCAATTGGAAGGAGCTATACCTGGTATAATTGGGAACCTTCATAAACTTAAATATCTTGAGCTCGCCAACAATAACCTGAGCGGAGGTGTACCAGCTGAATTGGGAAATCTGAGCAACCTGATAACCCTTGCTCTTGGCTCCAATCCTTTAACAGGTTCTATACCTGTGGAACTGGGGAACCTGAGCAATCTACAATACCTTAATCTTGAGAGCAACCAATTAAACGGGGCTATTCCAGTTGAACTGGGAAATCTTACTAACCTTAATACTATTTACCTCTTTAATAATCATTTGACAGGGGGTATTCCTGCAGAACTGGGAAATCTAATAAAATTAGATCAACTTTTTTTGGATACAAACCAGCTTTCTGGTGCGATACCTTCGACATTAGGCAATTTGATAGCATTAACTGATCTAAGGTTAAATGCTAATCAACTCACAGGCTCCATACCTGTAACTCTAAGAAATCTTACTAACCTTGAAAATCTCTGGTTATATGGTAATCAGCTTTCCGGAAACATCCCCTCTGAGCTAGGAGAATTATCCAGTCTTAAATATTTATATTTAAGTTATAACCAACTTAGTGGATCTATCCCTGATGAACTTGGGTCCATAAATTCACTGATAAGGCTTCATTTGCAGGTAAATCAACTCACAGGTGCTTTACCTCCTGAGCTTGGTAACCTTACCAATCTTACCAACCTTTGTTTAGACCATAACAATTTTACCGGAGGTATACCTCCTGAATTTGGAAACCTGGTAAATCTGGAAGTACTTTATTTGAACTATAGTAATCTTACCGGTTCTATACCTCCACAACTGGGTAATCTTAATAAACTTACCCATCTTTATCTAGACAATAACCAGCTCAGTGGAGCAATCCCTCCAGAGTTTGGGAATAATAACAACCTTGAGGTGCTTTACCTTTATAATAACAATCTATCTGGAGCTATACCGCCAGAGTTGGGATCACTTACAAACCTTGGATACCTAGAGTTAGCTGGAAATGGGTTAACTGGGACTATTCCATCGCAGTTAGGAAATATGTTAAGCCTTGAAATTTTAAACTTGGGGTCTAACCAACTCGAAGGTCCTATCCCCGTTACATTTCAAAACCTCACTAATCTCACAGGGCTACATTTGTCCAATAATCATTTGACAGGAGAAATCCCATCAGGGTTAGGCAACCTTAATAATATAATTAATCTTTTTTTAGATCATAATCGTTTTTCAGGAAACATTTCTTCTGCGCTTAGCAATTTAAGTTTGTTATATGCTTTAAATCTTTCCAGCAATCAATTAGTTGGAAAGATACCTCAATCATTTGTAAATCTCAATAGCTTGTCAGTATTAGATGCAGGTTATAATGGTTTATATACAGATAATACGACATTAAGTCTATTCATAACAAATAGGGACATTGATTGGGAAACTACGCAGACAATTGCACCGCAAGGTGTTACAACTGATGTAGTAACAGAAAGTACTATAATTGTGAAATGGTCACCTGTAACCTATACAGTGCCAGGCGGATATAGAGTCTCCTTCAGTATAACTCCAGGAGGGCCTTATACATATTTTGGAAGTACTGCGAGTAAATCTACAACCCAGATGAAGGTGACAGGATTAAATGTTAATACAACCTATTATTTTACTGTACAGACATTTACCAGCCCCCATGTTAACAACCAGAATACTATAATCAGTGATTATAGTCAGGATGCTATAGGTGTTACAGTATTTGATGCTGATGGCGACGGCATGTCGAATGACTGGGAAATATCATATTTTGGAGATATCTCCAGAGATGGCAGTGGAGATTATGATAATGATGAGTTGAATGATATTGATGAATACCAAAACGGAACGAATCCAATCCTTGAAGATACTGATTCAGACGGTATGCCTGATGGATGGGAAGTTCAATATTCTCTGAATCCATTAGTAAACGATGCATCAGAAAATTCCGATGGAGACAGCTATACTAATTTGCAGGAGTATCAAAATAATACGAGTCCAATAATTGCAAATATTTCAATTTCAGAAAGAACTGCCTTGATAGCACTCTATAACAGCACAAATGGTGATAACTGGACGAATAAAAATAACTGGAAAAACGGTGATGATTTTGCAGTATCAGGGACTGAATGTACCTGGTATGGGATAATTTGTGGTACAGGAAATACGACAGTGGAACAAATATGGCTCGATGAAAACGGGCTTATAGGCACAATACCTTCTGCAATCGGCGATCTTATAAACCTGGTATACCTCGATCTAGCAAAAAACCAGCTTGGTGGAAACATACCTCCAGAGATTGGTAGCTTAGTCAATCTGAAAACATTTTATTTGAACGAAAATGAGTTAACAGGTGCCATACCTACAGAAATTGGTAGTCTGTTCAGCTTGAAATACCTTAATCTTGGCCATAACCAACTTACAGATACGATACCTTCACAGATAGGTAATCTTTCTAACTTGATATTTATTTACTTATATGAAAATGGTCTAAAGGGGGCTATACCTTCTAATATTGGTAATCTAACCAATCTTGAAGTTCTTTGTCTTAGTAATAACAAACTTAGTGGAAGTATACCACAAGAAATTGGTTCGTTGACTAGCTTGTCGGCTCTTTTATTAGATAGCAACAATCTTTCCGGTCGCATACCATCAGAGATCGGGAGTCTGTACAATCTGACAAATCTATATCTATATGATAATGAGCTTAGTGGATCAATACCCTCTGAGATTGGAAATTTAACTAACCTTACATATCTTTATCTATCCAGAAACAAATTAGTTGGTGAGATTCCAGCAAATTTAATGAATTTAAGCGCCTTGATAATATTAGATATCGATTTAAATGCATTATATACAGATAATGCAAGTTTAAACCTTTTCTTAACAAGGTTGGATGAAGATTGGGAAAACACGCAGACAGTTGCCCCCGAAAATGTAACAACTGGAGATGTAACAGGAACTACCATTGTTGTTGAATGGTCACCTGTAACATATATAAGTGATCCAAGTTGTTGAACGGAGCCGCTTCGCGGCAGAAAAACAATAAATAATGTATACTCCTA
>CAZCMD010000041.1:0-31680 GCA_964499695.1 uncultured Desulfatiglans sp. | reverse complement strand
CGAAAAATCTTTCGCCCTTTAGGCTTGATTCAGACGAGACCTTGATATATCATTATATCAAAAGAACACTGAAAGTTTCCTTTTGATTTTAAGTGGAAGGTTCACAGTAGTCTTGCAACAATATTCATCTGTTTTACCTCTATTCAATATCCTTCTTTATATCCATCTGAAATACAGTCTAATCCTGATAAGTTGTTATTTTGGCAAGCTTGCCTTCAATCTTTTGTGATACAGGGAGGAGAATAAAATGAGTTTGCTAAATATAGTAAAACAAGGCTATGGCGGTATTAAAACCCTTAACAATAATACTTTTGAAATATATGAGGCAGACCGAAAAAGAAACGGGTCCACACTCTACCTGATTGTGGCATCATTTGTGGGTTCCGTTGTCTTTATCTTTTGCTGGGTATATGCATGTCTTTCATGGGGCGCCCTGCCGGGCATCTGCCTGGGCTGGATACCTTCCCTGTTCATAGGTATTATTGCCGGGCTTATCTGGCCAATGGTTGTGTTCATTCTTATTGTTTACCTGTTTTTCCTGTGATAGAGAGGAATTATTAAGACGGAAAGTAATCCCGGTTCATACATAAAAATGGTCACAAATTTCCGAATAGCTTTTGATTATTTATTATTTAAGCTAATCGGATAATTATTAAACGGAATCCAAATGGAAAATCAAATTGCGTGTAAATATGGCAAATGGACATCCTTACTCACCGCTATAACCGCTGCTACAGCTTTGGGAACCGCTGTGACTATGGCACCAGCCAGATCGGGACCAAACTGCCCTCCTTTGGTTGAGATGGGCGTAATAAAATCATGTGTTGCTTATCCTTATACAGGCGTGGCTGATTATGTGCCAGCTGAGTATGTTTGGATGTATCCAGCGCTATTGCTGTCACTCATATTTATGGTGCTGGTTTCTTCCATTTATCATTGTGACCCAATTCACAAAAGTATCTCAACCCATGTCGCGTTAATGCTATCAGTCGTCTCGGCGGCCATCCACAGTATCAATTACTTCATTCAGCTAGCGGTTGTTCAACCAAGTTTACTTAAAGGTGAAGTTGAGAGTCTAATATTGCTTTCGCAATATAATCCACATGGGGTATTCATCGCATTGGAAGATCTTGGATACTTTATCATGGGGTTGTCTTTCGGATTTGTTTCATTAAGGTTTGTTCGTCCGGGGAAGCTGGCGAAGACCATAAAATATCTCTACCTTTTAAGCTCAGTCATTGTAGTTGTGGGATTGATCGTAATGGCCATTTGGTACAGAAGCAATCTCGAATATAGATATGAAGTTTTGGCCCTGACACTGGACTGGGTGGTGCTGATTGTCACAGGAGGATTGTTGTTTTTTTATTTAAACTCTCTGTCAGATAGGTCACAAGACCACATGTGATCTTATTTTTATAAATAGAAACAGTTAACAGTTATACCCCTGCAAGCCTTGGTAGTATTACCGAGGCAAAACCCAGTATAAAGAAAAATCCGCACATGTCAGTTATTGTTGTCAGCAGAGGACTTGAAACCAGGGCTGGATCAAGCTTGAATCTTTTCAGGATGAGGGGAAGCATGCCCCCTATGACAACGGAGACCAGCGTGTTTGCGGCCAGAGCACTGCCTGCCACGATGCCGAGCCAGAGGTTATTTTTCCATAGAAAGGCTATCCCGCCAAGCAGCAACCCAAGTATAATGCCGTTTATGATACCCAGCCTTGCCTCCTTTATAAGCACCCAGAGCAATTCTCCGGGGCGCACAAGTCCGAGGGAGAGCTCACGCATGGAAACCGCAACGGCCTGATTACCCGAACAGCCGCTCATATCACTTACTATGGGTAAAAAGACAGCAAGTGTGATTACCATGGCAAGGGTATCCTGGTATAATGCGATTACTGTCGCGGCAATGATATTAAGGACAATATTAATACTCAACCATGAAAGACGGCGACCGGCCCGTGAAAAAAGTGACATAGTCCTGAACTCCTCACCACCGATAATGCCACTGAGTCGAAGAAAGTTTTTAGTCTTAACCCTGTTAATCGCCTCTTCGACCGCACTGGGCAGAACCACTCCCACCAGTATCTGCTCATTGTTAACAACCGGCACACCGAAGAGGTGATGTTCTTCAAAAAAATCCTGAAGTTCTTTGACTGACGCCATATCATGGACACTCACAGGAGAAGGGATCATAGCATCCCTGAGCAGGGTCTCCTTTTTTAAAAAGAGCAGGTCATGGATACGAAGGACCCCTTTCAGCCTGCTTCCCTGATCTACTACAAAGATATATTGCACATGATAGTCCGTATATTCATCTCTTTTGGCCCTCAGGTCATCAAGAACATCATTTATCCTGCTGTCAACCCTGTAGGCAAGGAACTCTGAGATCATGAGTCCTCCTGCGCAGTCCGGGGGGTATTCCAGCATCATTCTTGCTTCATCAGCATCCTCCTGATCCATTTTATCCAGGATCGCCTGACTCGACTCCTCATCCATTTCTCCAAGGACATCGGCAAGATGATCACTCTTCAATTCTTCCATGATGGCAGCCGCCTGTTCAAAGGGCATATCTTCAACAAGATCAGCGGCCTGGGTTTCAGGGATATCCTCTATTACATCGGCGGCATCTGCTGGGGGTAGGAAACTGAGCAGGCGCTGTTGTTCTTCTGTTGTAAGCCGAGAGATAACCCTGGCCGTTTCCGAAGGACTGAGGGAATTAATAAAGGTCATCAATTCATGACGATTTTCTTTTTCTACAAGCTCCCTGAGCCTTTCCCATGGTGTTTTTATATAAGTCATGAACAGCCTTTTTAAGTTAGAGGTTTATAAAGATCATTGTTATAAACTGAAGGATAGTAAAGTATAATATCAACTATAAAATAAGATAGTCAATATTGTGTAATAAATACTGCTGTTAGAAAATTAGCCAACTATATCATTCAGTTCGGATTTCAAAACAGGTTATATATCAAAATTTGATTTGTCCTGTTTTTTATGTATATTCACACATACGAAATTATATAATATTCTCCTAAAGGAGCTATACCTGAAAGAATGGATATTCATGATCAATATATTAAACTAAGTCTTCTTATAAAAGAACCGGTACCATTAACCTATAATTGAAAAATTATGAAGATAAAAAGTTCAAATAAACTCGGCACATTTGGCGGAGTATTTACGCCATCCATTCTGACCATCCTGGGCGTAATAATGTTCATGCGCGCCGGTTATGTAATAGGTGAGGCAGGCATAATACATGCCCTTATTATTCTGTTAATCGCCAAATCCATTACAACCCTCACAAGCCTCTCCATTTCGGCTGTATCCACCAACACCCCTGTATCCGGAGGGGGAGCATACTTTCTTATCTCCCGCGCACTCGGCCCTGAATTCGGCGGTGCAATCGGCATTGCCCTTTTTCTTGCACAGGCAGTGTCTGTGCCCTTCTATATCCTCGGTTTTACAGAAGCCCTCGTCCGCGCATTCCCAGAAGCTACTCCATATTTCCTGCGCATAGCGATGTTCACCACAGCAGCATTGTTCCTAGTCTCATTGACCGGCGCAAAGATAGCAATAAGGACACAATATCTGATCATGGCAATACTCGCGATTTCGATAATTGCCTTTATGGGCGGGTCACTGTCAAATTTCAACTTCAGCATGTTTTCAGCAAACATGCGATCAAATTACACTTCCGGTGATCTCTCCTTCTGGGTAATGTTTGCGCTGTACTTTCCGGCTGCCACCGGCATCATGGCGGGTGTCAATATGTCAGGAGACCTTAAAAATCCTAGCAAATCAATCCCCGCAGGCACCTTTGCTGCTGTATTTACCGGCCTTTTAATATACGGGCTTCAGATCCTGATTATCGGGGGCGCACAGACTCGTTCGCAATTACTTAATTCATCCTTTGAAACCATGGGCGAACAGGCCCTTTTCGGATTCGGGTTTCTGGTTACAGCAGGAGTATTTGCCGCAACGCTTTCAAGCGGACTGGGCTCATTCCTAGGCGCCCCAAGGGTTCTTCAGGCAGTGGCAAGGGACAATGTTGTCCCTCTTACAGGTATTTTTCGCAAGGGTTCCAAAAAGGGCGATGAGCCACATCGCTCCCTGGTTTTTACTCTTGCTATAGCCCTTATTATCATTTACTGGGCCGGAGGCAATTCAGGGGGAAACGCGTTTAATGTTATCGCCTCCATTGTTACCATGTTTTTCCTGTACACATACGGGATGATAAATATCGCGGCCTTTGTGGAATCCTTTGCTGGCAATCCCTCCTTCAGGCCAAGATTCAAATACTATCACTGGATTCTCGCAATCATTGGTGGAGCCGGGTGTATCATCACCGCCTTCCTCATTGATGCATGGGCCGCGGCCGCGGCGGCAGTCATAATAATTGTTTTTTATTTTTTTCTGAGAAGACGCGTGCTCAGGGTAAATTTTGGTGATGCAAGGTGGGGCTTTGTATATTCGAGGCTCAGAAGCAACCTGCTCAAACTGTCAAAAACCGCCATTAACCCTAAAAACTGGAGGCCATCCATACTTGTTTTAACCGGTGAACCGGAAGAACATCATACAAAAATCATGTATGCCCTGTGGATTGGATCTGAACGGGGGCTTGTTACGCTTGTACGTATTTTAACAGGAGACATTCTGGAACTTTCCAAACATCGCCAGATTGCCAAAGACCAATTGAACAGTTTCATAGTTGATAATGACTTTGAGGCCCTCTCCACGGTTGTGGTATCACAAAATCTTGATGAAGGGCTTTCTGCCATTATACAGGGGCATTCAATAGGCCCGCTTCAGCCAAATGTTGTGTTCATGGGGTGGGCTTCAGACAAAGAACGTTGTATCCCCTTTGTAAGACACCTTATTTCATCTCACTCTCTTGGGATGAGCCTTGTCATTGTAAAGGACAAGGGTCTCCCGGATAAAGAAGGGCTTAAAAAGATCGATATCTGGTGGAGAGGGAAAGAGAATGGTTCATTGATGGTAATCGTATCCCATCTCTTAACCCTCAACAACGAATGGTCAAAGGCAACAATCCGTTTGTTAAGATTGATACAAAATGAAGAAGGGAGAGCGCCTGCTACCAGTGCCCTCAAAGAGATGGTAGATACCGCAAGAATAGATGCATCGGTCCAGGTCATTGTCTCTGAATCACCCTTTGCAGATGTATTGCAGAGGCATTCTAAAGATGCCTCTGTCGTATTTCTGGGATTCATTATGCCCGAAGAGGAAGAGGCTGTCGAGTTTCAATCCAGATATGAAAAAATGCTGTCAGGGCTTCCGACAACCCTGCTTTTCTGCTCCTCAGGTGAGGCTGATTTAACGGCTTAGCAATTTTTCAAGAACATTAGATTGAGAAAATAAGATAGATATAATTATATTTTTTTGAGGAGGTTGCCATATATTTATTTAAAGGGGCAAATGGTTCAAATCTCCGATTAGCTCAGATAAAAAGGGGATGTAAAGTTCCATGGCCTTTATGGATATGGTATGCAATCAATCTACAGTTTAAACTTGGGTAGCATCACAGGCTAAATTCCTCCCTGTCTCAGGATCAAAAAAATGTACACGCCCCATATCAAAACAGAGATTGATAGGATCCCCTTCCCCTGCGGTTGTCCTCAGGTCCAGCCTTGCCTTTATATGCTGGCTTCCTATGGTTGCATCTATCTCCCTTTCAAAGCCAAGGGGCTCAACAATATCTATCATGGCATTTTCAAGCCTTGAATGGGATGCACCTGGCTCCGCATTCTTTTCATCCATTAAAAAATCAGGTCTTATACCCAGTTTAATTTTTTTCCCCGAATCAGGTGCAGATATCCTTTTAGCCCTTGTATCTAAAGCTATCTTCTGCCCCTCTATCTCTACAAACCCCGGAAAAAGAAAGGCATCAAGGATATTCATTGCAGGAGAACCTATAAAGGTTGCCACAAAAATATTTACCGGGTTCAGGTAGATATCCATGGGGGTGCCCACCTGTTCTATGCGACCATCTTTCATGACAACTATCCTGTCACCAAGCGTCATTGCCTCAACCTGGTCATGGGTTACATATATGCTTGTTGTCCTGTATTCCCTGTGAATCTTTCTGATCTCAGACCGCATCCTGCTTCTTAATTTTGCATCCAGATTGCTTAATGGCTCATCAAACAGAAACAGGTCTGCATCCCTTACAATAACCCTCCCCATTGCAACACGCTGTCTCTCTCCCCCGGACAGCTGCGCAGGTTTTCTATCAAGCAAATCCTCAAGCTCAAGGATCTTTACTGCCTTTTTTAGCCGCTCCTCTATGACATCTTTTGGTGTCTTTGCCCTTTTCAGCCCGAATATTATATTTTCACGAACATTCTTATGGGGATATAGCGCATAGTTCTGAAAGACCATTGCAATGTTTCGGTGTTGAGGCTCTATCATGTTTACCACCCTGTCATCAATTATTACCTCACCCTCTGTAACCTGTTCCAGACCGGCAACGAGCCTGAGAGTAGTGCTCTTACCGCATCCTGATGGCCCCACAAGAACAACAAATTCCCCCTCTTTAATCTCCAGGTTGATGTTGTGGAGTACGCGGATGCCTTCAAATGACTTTGATAGATTTTTTAATTGAATTGTTGACATGGTATCCTTTCATTAAGTGGCATAAGGCGCATGGCGCAAGGTTTTAAGGAATGTTTTTCCTTGTGCCCTGCGCCCTGAGCCATGCGCCATGTTTTTATTACTCCTTCACCCCTCCCTCCACCAGGTCGCCTTTAAGGTGTTTCATGGCAAAGATAAAACATATTACCACCGGCATGAGTGTAAGCATGGATGCAGACATTATCCTGTCCCATATGGCATTCCTGGATACAAAAAGAGACTGGAGGCCAAGAGGGAGGGTATGGAAATCCTGAAACTGCCTTAAAAAAACAGAGGCAAACAGATATTCGTTCCAGGCAATTATAAAACAGTAGATAAAGACTGTTATCATCATGGGTATTGATAAGGGCAGTATTATCCTGAATATAGACTCCACCCTTGAGCACCCGTCCATTGCGGCTGCCTCTTCAAGGGAGAGGGGGATTGTCCTGAAATAATTTCCCAGCATGTAAAGGGAGACCGGGAGCGTCTGGATAATATAGACGAGTAAAAGACTCAGGATAGACCCCCATACAGATGCTGCAAGGCCTGTTTTAACACCCATCTGATAGAGGGGCACAAGAAGAAGTACGCCTCCGACCATATATACAAAAAGGACCCCCCTCTGGATAAGGGTACGGCCCCTGTACCTTAAACGGCTCAGGGAATAGGCGCCGAACAGCGCAAGGATCAGGGATATGACAGCCGCCCCTGCTGAGAGAAGAAAGGAATTGATAAAATATCTTATGAAGGGAAACAGATCAGCCGTTGACCTGTATTTTTTAAGGATCTCCTTTTTCTGCTCATCCCTGAGCAGAGGGTTGTCAAGAAGCCGTTTTATGCTATCAGGTATCTCAACCTCCTTTGTGACTGAAATACCGAGCAGTTCTTTGTATGCATCAATATTGATCATCTGTGGAATTAAAGAGGGGTTCCCCCAGTCATTCTGATACTTGAGAGAGGTAGAGAGTATCTGGATGAATGGAAAGAGACAGAAGAGGAGCAGCATGGCAATAGCTGAAGCCAGCAGGAGATTCTGTATGATGGATCTTTTAGCGACCATATGCTCTCACCATTTTAATACCTTTTTTACATAAAGGATTATAAGGGCTGAAAGGATCAAAAACTGCACAACAGATATGGCTGCCGCATATCCCTGGTCAATAATCCCGGTAAATGCCGCATAATATGTGAAGACCGGGAGGGTCTTTACATTTGGGGCAAGGAGGAACACCTCCTCAAACTTATTCAGGTTCCATATGAGTCTTAATATTATAAGTGTGCCGAGCACGAAATATATCTCCGGCAGTGTTACATGAAAAAACCGGGCGACCGGGCCGCAACCATCCATAGCTGCTGCCTCGTACTGATCTTTATTGATAGACTGAAGTTTTGAAATTATCAAAAGATATGAGATTGGAAAATTCTTCCAGATGCTGAAAATGATAACTATAATAAGGGCGCTGTCAGGTTCACCTATAAGGCTATACCTGTTACCGGCAATACTGAAGGTCTCAACCATCAGGTGATTATATATCCCGTTTACAGGATCAAAAAAGAACTGCCACCCGAAGACAACTGAAATAACCGGGGCAAAATATGGAAGAAGAATTATCGTCCTTACAATGTTCCTGAAAGGAAACCTCAGATTCATAATAAGGGCTACAGCAAGCCCGAGCAGGGTTGTGCCGATTATTGACCCGGCAAGGTAGATGATTGTTGTAACAAGTGAGCTGAAAAAACCGGACTCACTTAACAACCTTTCATAATTGGCGAGCCCGACAAATATATTATCAGCCGCAAGCCTGACATTGAAAAAGCTTAGGTAAATATTGTAGAGAATGGGGTAAATAATTAGGATACCGATCACACCAATGCAGGGGGCAATCAGCTTTAAACCAAGCCGGGATTCTTTTTGGGAGAGGGATAGTTCCATTAGATTACAGGTTTCCGGTATTAGGTTTACGATTTAAGGTTTAAAAGGTTTTTCCGAATACCTCAGACCGAACACCTCAGACCATTTATTAATATGGTTATATTTCTCATAATTTGTCACTCCGTCTTAATAACCTTCCTCATCTCCTTCTCCGCCCATTTAACTGCCTCTTCAGGAGACTTGCCCTCTATTGTCACCGAATAGATCATCTGAGGTATAATCATCTTTGAATATATCCTGCCTGCCCGGGGAAACGGCTTCCCATCTACAGATGTAAAACTCCCAATGCTTTTCAGGCCTCCCATTATCTCCCTGATTTTTTTCTGATCATATCTCCTTAAGATGCCCGCAGGATCATTCAGGTATTCGGTCATAGAGGCGATCTCTTTAAGAACCGGGCACATACCACCGGGCGCCATGTGTAGAAAGGTAATATAGGCAAAGGGTTCATACATGAATTCCACAAGCCTCTTTACTGTCTCCTGCTCCTCCCTGGACCTTCCTTTTATAAGGCAAAGGCCCACAATCCCTCCATAGCCTGCGGGGTTTTTTCCCTTAATGATGGTTACAACCCCCGTGTTGTTCACCAGTTCAGGATCAAAGGTGCTACCCTTAAGGTCTGTAAAATTATCCTTTGTAAGAGAGCCTGCCGCAGCCTCTGCAAGGGCCAGGTCATCCATGATATAGGTGGAGTAAAAAAACATCGCCATCCTGCCCTGGATATAATAATCCCTTGCCCTCCATGACTGGGGCCCGGGGGGATTATATTCTGAGAGCTGCCTGTAGAATTTCATGGTTTCAAGTGTTTCTGGGGAGTTAAATACCAGCCTTCCATTCTCATCAACCTCTTTTACATTGTTTGACAATGCAAGATGTGTGAAGCACTGCTCTGTGTATACCTCAGGTTTAGTCCCGATAAGAATGCTATACTGGTTATTTTCCGGTTTATGGAGCGTCTTTGCAGCCCTTAAGATATTTTCCCACGTATCAGGGGGTTTCAATCCCTCTTTTTCAAACCAGTCCTTTCTGTACCATATCCCCTGAATCCAGCCGTGATAGGGCAGACCGTAATATCTCCCCTGTTCCGGGGCGGATAGCATGTTAAGGGCACCTTTGTAAAATTTTTCCTTTCCGATCTTTGATACGAGTTCGGTGGTATTAGGGATATCAAGTATGCCTTCATCTCCGAGTGAAAGAATAATCTCACTTCCTGCCTCGATAATATGCGGCATGGTGCCTGCTGCTGAAGCGGCTGCCATTTGTGAAGGAAGCTGGTTTTCATCCACAGGTATAAGTTTCACCTGTATACCCGGATTCAGGGCCTGGAATGTGTCCATCAGAAGCTGAATGGTCTTTACGCGGTCAGATTGTGTCTCGGTTGTCCAGAACTCAATCACCGCGGCATTAACCGGATTTGCAGAAAAACTAAAAATAAGAAGTGATATAAAACTGAAAAGTAATTTTTGCATCATACTCCCTTCAGGTTTTTGTATGCAGTTACACGAAAGTATAGAGTCTTTGAGCTGTTGAGTCAAGATCGGTTATTAAAAGTATCGATCCAAATGCTGATTGAATATATATTAATCCTGAATAATATCAGTAAAACATATCAGCATTGACACCCGGTATTAATGTTTCTATACTTCGCTGCATGCAAACAGATTTTCTGTCTATTTTTTCCAGAGGTGTTTTATTATTTAGATATTGCTCCAGAGCAGCGGGAGGAGAGTTATGCGTCTAATAAAATTATTTTTGATTTCAGGATTAGTCATTTTCGGGATTACCGGATGTATGAACCAGACAAATGAGGAGACTGTAGATATATCCAAATGTGACAGGACTTGTCTTGAGGGGTTTGTAAACAAATACCTTGATGCCATGGTGGCACATGATCCGGGCAAGGCTCCCTTTGCTAAAACCGCACGGTACACTGAAAACGCAGATGAGATACCTCTCTCAGGAATTTCAAAGGGCTTATGGATTACCGCAACAGAGCTGACAAACTATAAATTCTATATTGCAGACACTGAGGCTGGGCAGGTCGCCTTTGTAGGGCTGGTTAACACAAAGGATAAAAAGGATACACCATCACTTCTTTCCATGCGCCTCAGGATAGAAAACAGGGAGATCACCGAGGCTGAGGCCATAGTTGTGGATTCAATTATGGGTGGAGCAGTAGGTGCTATGGCTGTCCCTCCTGCTGCATACTCACAGGCACTATTGACTGAAGACCGTATATCACGGGAAGAGCTTCTCAATATAGCAAATCTCTATTTTGATTCCATTGAACTCAGCAACAGCCGGCTTGTGCCCTGGCATGATGAATGTTACCGTCTTGAAAACGGGATGTGGACCGCAGGAACAAAATTACCGCCTGAACTGGCGACCCATGTAAAGGAGCAGCCCGCTCCGCAACCAGGGCCAGCAGGTGAAACCTCTATCGCCTTTGCCAGGGGGGTATGTTCAGCAGCGATCGATTCAGGGGTCTTTGCACTTATAGAAAGCATAACACCCAGAAGGACACCTGTGGTTGATGTGGAAAAGGGGGTAACATGGGGAGTATATATGTTCAACCATCAGGGTGTGGAGACAGTCACCATGCCGGATGGGTCAACACAGCCCGCGGCATACTTCAGGGGAGAGCCCAACAGCATGCCCATGTCGGAACTCTTCAAGATTAAGGGCGGCAAGATACGTGATATCATGGCCATAGGTGTGATAAAGAAATACAAGAGCGGGAGCGGTTGGGATTAGTAAATTTTATCATTGATTAGAAGGATGGAAGGAAAAACAGCCTTCCCTTTGATCTCCTGATCCCTAACAAAACCACGCAAAAGACCTTTAATGTGACAGATTCAGGTAAGGATCCGGTCATTTATAAAGATGCTGATGATATGTTCATGAAGCTTGGCATTTGATGCTGATACCCACCTACATCCGACAGCGTGAAAGAAATCTATTAAGAAAAACAGGTAATAATGCATAACATCCAACAGCTCCCCAGTATGCCAGTGACTCAATTGATGGTGTAATTATGGAAATCATCATTTACCGGCATGCAGAACCGGCAATCTCTATCAATGAAAAAATTCGCGGATGTGATTTCCCTGAGGGGGTCAAAAAATACAATGAATCGGGGATCATTGCGGTTAAGGATATGGAGCATAAAGAAAAGGTTGTTTACACGAGTGACCTGTTGAGAAGCATGGAGACAGGCCTATTGATCGGTGAAAATATTGTGACCACCCCCCTTTTAAGAGAGGCAGGTATCCCGTTGATAAAATTCCCGGCTGTTTACCTCAAGGCAAAATACTGGATGATTCTCGCAAGGATTCTCTGGTTAACAGGTAATAAAACAGGGTGTGAATCATTTTCAGAGGCCAGGGCAAGGGCAAGGCTGGCAGTCGACTGGTTTGAATCCCTGCTTTTAGAAAAAGAGCGGATTGTAGCGGTTGGACATGGTTTTATAAACAGGTTGATAAAAAGGGAGCTTTTAATGCGTGGCTGGTTATTGAATCAACCAAAAGTCTCTTATGGCTATTTAGGTAAAATGATATTCGAAAAAGAGAGCCCTTAATAATGTTACGAGGCGAAAGGAGATAATTTTTATGACCAGGATCAGGCCGAGTGGAGGATATAGATCGACTGCCAGTTTTCAGACCGCTACTATTATCTATGATGCCACATACTGGTTTTGTGAAAAGTTCATTAATCAGCACAGCCGCACGACAGACCAGATGATCCAGGCTGCACGCTCAGGCCGCCAAAATATTGCAGAGGGGAGCAGGGCAGCGGCGACCTCTTCACAAACAGAATTGCGCCTGCTTAATGTTGCAAGGGCAAGCCTTGAAGAACTGCTGCTTGACTTTGAGGATTTTCTGCGCCACCGTCGTATGACCCAATGGGCGCCTGATTCAGCCGAAGCTGGTGCCGTAAGGGCTGTGCCAAAAAAATTTAAAAAAGATCAATCAGATCTGTCTAATCTGACTGATCTTTCTGATCAGGAGCGCTGGGCCATGTATGCGAAATGGCTTGAGCATGCTGACCCTGCCACCCGTGCCAATGCCATTATCTGCCTGATCAACCAGGCGAATTTTCTTCTGGATCAGCAGATCTCAGCTCTTGAAAAAAGTTTTGTAGAAGAGGGTGGTTACAGCGAACAGCTTGCATCAAAGCGGCTTGCCTTCAGGGAAAATAAAAAATATGATCAACCGGAACAGCCTGAGCAAGCTGATCAGCCACCTCCCTGCCCGCTCTGTGGCAAGGTAATGGTAGTGAGGACTGCTAAAAGCGGGAAAAATGCAGGCAACCGGTTCTGGGGCTGCTCTGATTACCCGGACTGCAAAGGGGTTGTAAAGTTGTAATGCTCCAGAAGAAAACTGAATTAGGTGAATGATGAATCCCTCACTGGTAAAGAATTATAGGAGGTTATGTGGTTTGGAGAATAGAAAGGTAAGACAAGCAAATGGGCAGTAGACAGATATGGCAGTACGATGAATTTAAACAGGTTGGCACAAATTATGGCAGCAGGGCTGAGGTGGATATCTATGATTCACGCCATGCAGATTTCCGGGATATAGAGGCTGAGAGCAGAAAAATCCTTGATCTGTTTGGATTTGAGACAGGGGAGGTGCTTCTTGATTTTGGTTCAGGAACAGGTACATTTGCTATCCAGGCCGCTAAAAGATTTAAAAGAATTCATGCCATTGATGTCTCTCAGGTCATGATAGAACATACAAAAGCCAAGGCCATTAAGGCCGGGGTTGCAAATATCATGTTCCACCATGCTGGATTCCTTACCTACGAGCATAAAAATGCCCCTGCTGATGCCATTGTAACGACATTTGCCTTTCATCACCTGCCGGATTACTGGAAGGGCATCGCCTTAAAAAGGATGAACAGCATGCTTAAACCCGGTGGCTTTCTTTATATTAATGATGTCATTCTTGAAGAGGCGAATTCTTTAAATAACATACAGGCCCTGATAGACAAGCTTGCTAAAGACGGTGGAGACATGCTGCGGGAGGATACTGAAAGGCATTTCAAGGAGGAGTATTCAACCTATGACTGGGTTATGGATGAGCTTTTAGCGAGAAGCGGCTTTCAGGTAAAGTCAAAGCATATAGAGGGTGGGGTGCTGGGGACTTACCTGTGCATTAGAATTTAACAAAAGGGATTAGTAATGGCAGTAGGGTGGGCAAAGGATGACGGGGTGCAGGACCAGATAGATGCTACAGTTGAATCTGCTGTTCAGCTCGCGAAAAGCAGGCTGCCAAGCGGTGAAAGCCTGACCCATTGCGAGGAGTGTGTGGCAGAGATACCAGAGGCAAGGCGAAAGGCATTGCCGGGGGTGAGGCTTTGTATCGCCTGCCAGTCAGAGCTTGAAAAAAGGCTTAAAGCCGATGAAATCTACAACCGGAGAGGCAGCAAGGACAGTCAGCTCAAATAGTTGTTTTCAGGTTTTACCCTTCACGTATCAGACGTTATTTGTAGTTACTGCTATATTATCTAAGACCCATCATAAACAATTCAAGGTAATGAATTATCTAAGAAATCTTTTCTTGAATAATAGTTACGACTATGGCAAATTGTATTAAAAAATTTCTATAAAGTATTTCCCGGAAAAAATAGTTTTCTTGATAACTCTATTAATGTGATGTTATCAAGTTTGTTATAGTCTTATTTATTGTGTTTCACTGAGAATGGGTAAACGAATTGTAAGGTTATCCAGAAACTACATAATAACTTAGCCATGCAAGCTATTAATAAATCAGAGGTGTTCTGTAATGACTGATTATTATCATTGCAATTTAATCATTGATGGAGACGAGGGGCCGGGAAATTATCTTAATGATCTTGATGAAAAAAATCTTAAACATGACATTCTAATTCCCTTTGTTGAACAGAGACAATTTATTTTTGATGGGTACATGGTAGCCCCTGATAAGGTTAAACGTTTGAAAGTTGTAAAAACATCTTATCAAGCGAAACATTACATTGATCGGCATTACCACAATATGAAACAGTCTGGAATAGATGATATGGCTACAATACCCAAATCAATCCCAGTAGCTAATGGGGAAGATGTTACAACAGCGCTACTTAGCCAGACTAGACAGCAACTTAAAATACAAGACGAAGGGTGTGTTATGGCAGAAGAAATAGACAAATATGCTCCAGTTAAAGAAAAAACTCTCACGATTCCTGGAGTTGGTCATTTTGAACTAATTAAACCATTAATTGGGTATAAAAAAGAAATTGAAAAACAAATTTCGAAATATCCATATCATGAAAATGTTTTTCTAATGATGAAATTTCGTGAATCCAACAAGGAATTGGGTGATTTCATTATAGAGAATCTCGATGCACATGGTTTGAGAGGTGTCCGAGCAGACCAAGATCTCTGGAATATAACAAGAAATGTGTATAATCCTATAGCTGTTCTATATTGTTGTAAATATGGTATCGCATTATTCGATGAACCTGAGAAACAACAATCATACAGCCCCAATGTAGCTTATGAACTTGGAATTATGCATTATCAGAACAAGGACTGTCTGATATTAAAGCACTCAAGTCTACCTCAAGTCCCGTTTGATTTAATAAAGGATCTCCATTCAGAGTATCAAAAAGATTTACAGGTTAAAAAAATAATTAAGTCTTGGATCTCCCAAGTGGTTGATAATTGAGAATGAAAGTGGTTTGGAAAGGGGGCAAATCTCCGTTTAGTTCTTCTAGATAATAGTCATAAGCTATTCGGAGATTTGACACCTGTTGACCCCTGTTCACTAATAAACCTCGTACCCTGTGAAACAGGTGATAATTTAGAAAAATGGAGGAAGTAAAATGAGTTTTTTTGTAACAGTTACATTTGATCTAAATAATGCAGCAACATCTGCTTACCCAGATGTTCAAAAAGAGTTGGATGATATAGATTTTAGTAAATACCTCACTGGAAAGAGGAAAAAAGTCAAATTACCAGCAAATACATATGCTGCTAAGTTTGATGATGATTTTTTTAATAAATCAACTGAATTGAGAGACTATCTCATTAGGGAAGTAAGAAGGATTTTTAAAGATAATAACCTCTCTGGAAAATATTTCATTAATGTTGGCCAGGATTGGGCTTGGAAGGTTGGCAACATAAGCTAAGGATTCATTATTTTTTGTGCAGCCTATATTTATTAGCCTTAAACTTATAAAAGAGGGTGACATGAAAAACTTAAAAAGTAATATTCTCACCATTATTTTACTTACATTATTAGCAGGTTGCAGTAATCCGACTATAGATTGTTCTTCTGATGAAAACATGAAGAAATCGATACAGAATGTTCGCGAGAAACTTCCTGAGGCAAAAAGAGCAGAATTCGATGATGCCATGAAAATTTTGGCGTTCAGCCAAATAAATCTAGGTAATCTTTTGATTGAAGGCGCAACAGGCGTTGGGAATATTGAAGGTAAAGTTCAGCAATTACTGAATGGTAAAACAGGAGATCAGGTTATAGCAGAGGCTGAACGTATTCGAACTGAAAGAAAAGAAAGAGAGCGGAATCAAGCTTTAAAGGAAATTCAAGAATTGGAGGTAAAGCTTGTAAAGTCTGAAAGTGATCGTGCACAATTAAAAGAATTTAAAGTGCTTCGTTCGCGGTTTTATATGCAGGAACGAGCGTATATAGGAAAACAACCTATTGTAGAATTAACAGTTCAAAATGGTACACCAGAACCTGTGTCTAGAGCGTATTTTGAAGGAACGTTAGCAAGCCCAAATCGTAGCGTTCCATGGTATAAAGATACTTTCAATTATAGTATTTCGGGTGGGATAGAGCCGGGAGAAGAGGCAAGTTGGACTCTCGCCCCTAATATGTTCTCAGGCTGGGGAAAAATTGATGCACCTCCAGATGCAATGTTCACAGTCACAGTTGAAAGACTGGATGGCCCAGATGGAGAGCCTATTTATTCTAAGGAGTTTAATGAGTATGACCAGAAAAGGCTTGATGAGCTTAAAAAAGAGTACGGGGTTAACTAACTGCTTTTGACCATAAGTTCAAAGCTATCTAGCTACTATACTGTCGTACAAACAGAAGCAAAATTATGAAGTATCTTGGGGTTTGGGGGTTAGGTGTTACAAATTAACAAATATTCAATCTCTATACATTGAAAAGTCGATATTCAATCCATTTCAATTTTAGCATGTGGCGAAACTTTTATGGGAACTATATTAATAGATGGAACTGGCTGGATCGTTAACATGAAGTAGGCCAAAGGAAGGAAAAGGGAAAATTATGAACGAACAACTGACATTCTACCTCACGGATAAGACGCTCACAGATCTGATTAATTTACAACAAAATGGGCAATTAAACCTTCAACCATCTTTTCAACGTGATAGCGTGTGGAAGCTTTCTCATCGCCGAAAATTTATCCAAACGATCCTAGATGGTTATCCTGTGCCGTCAATATTCCTATATCACGATGACGAGGGGATGTATCACGTTCTCGATGGCAAGCAGCGTCTTGAGACAATCTTCAAGTTTGCCAAGGTGTCTGGTGTGCCTAAAGAAAATCTTGAAGTAAGATACAGATTCTCGGATGGTGAAGATGAAAAACTATACGATTGGAAAGCTCTGGGCAAGGCTGGAAAAACGGCGTTATTTAAGAGCTACCGGATGCAGGTAGTTGAAGTTCGTGGAGGCATGGGAGACATTGTTGAGCTGTTTGTACGCATCAACTCTACTGGAACGGCCTTAACACGAGCAGAGGTGAACAATGCGAAATTTTATAAAAAGCCCTTCATGCTAGAAGCCAGAAAGCTGGCACGCAAGTTCAATCGTTATTTTTTACAGACACAGATTATTAGCCCGGATAATGTTCTACGAATGAAAGATATCGAATTGGTTAGCGAGTTGATGGCATCTATCGCTAGTGGCGGGCTAATCAACAAGAAGGCTGCGGTAGATCGTGCTATCCAGGGTGACGGAGTGAATAAAAGTACGCTTAGGAGGGTGATTCGCGAGTGCATCACAACAATTAATCTTTTACGAAAGTTATTTCCAGATCTGCGGTATACTCGTTTCCATAACAGCAGCGAATTTTACAGTCTAGCTATGGTTATCTATAAACTACAACAGCAGAAGCTAATCCTTAGCGACCGAAAGAGGAACCGGATCGCACAAGGTCTCCTTCAGAAGTTCTCTAATGGGGTCGACGACGTTAGAGAGCGACAGAAGAAATTGAAAGGTGCACGCTCGGACGAACTTCTTTACACACGATATCTACTTTCCGTGCAGCAAAGCACTGATTCACTCAGTCAGCGGAAGATCAGAGACGAGATCCTTCAGGGGCTTTTCGCGGGACTATTCGAAAAGAAGGATGAACAGAGAACATTCAGCGCAGAGCAGCGTCGGCTACTTTGGAACAGCGAGGATGAGCAATACTGTCAAAATAAAAAATGTCGTGTGAAACTGCTATGGGGTGACTTTCATGTTGACCATGTGAAGGCCCACAGCCGTGGTGGAAAGACTTCCCTTGACAACGCCCAATTGCTTTGCCCTAAATGTAATACATCGAAAGGCGCAAACTAGAATGATGTGGTTTTTTAAGAAGCGGAAATGAGATGTTTATGTTACCAGAAAAATCACTGGTAAATTTTAATGGTCGATAGAGCAGGTTTTATCTTTAAAGGAATAAAAAAAATTCTTTATAAATTGCTCTTTGGGAATTATCATATTGCCATATGGTGACTGTAATAAAGGGCATTATGAATATTGCGTATACTAATATAAAAACCCAGAACACCACCCATCTGATTTCACGGATAAAAAAGGGTCTGCCCTTTAATATGTTTGCGCAGTTGTGCAACGATCTGGGTGTCCCGGAAAAAGAGCTTTGCAGGATATTTAAGATATCACCTAGCACCCTTGCCCGGCGCAAAAAGAGCGGGCAGCTCTCCTTTGAAGAATCCGAGCGTGTCTTTCGTATAAGCAGGCTGTATGACAGGGCGCTTGGTGTGTTCAAGGACCCTGAACAGAGCAGCAATTGGTTCAAAGAGCCATCCTGGGCGCTGGGAAATGTACCTCCACTAGAGTATGCAGATACTGAACTTGGTGCCAAGGAGGTTGAAGATCTCCTGGGCAGGCTAGAGAACGGGGTGTTTTAATGATCCTTAGTAAGGTAGGTTGGGTTAAAACCCAACTTCCTTCAATTGATGGCTATAAATAGAAAGGATTTTAAAATTGTCTATGGGGACTTGGTTGAAGAAGCCCTTGGGGATGCTGTTGGGTTGCTTCGCTTAACCCAACCTACAGACTAATAACCAAAGTGCCCCAATATCAGGACAGGGTTTTAATAAGGCCCAGGTAGTATTCCCCCTCTTCTTTCTTTCCCCTCTTGATACACCCGTTCCCATATACCTCACACTTGTATTCAAGCTCTTTTAAAAGTGCTTTTGACTGCACCTTATCAAGCACACCTTTTTTATAGAGGTTTACCATTGATTTGATCCTGTACATGTCCATGCCCTTAATGCTGGCAGAAAGCTGGTCAGGGGCGCCACCCTCTTTTACAAGCAGGTCCTGTTCAATAAGGTAAACCGGGTACTTGTATGATATCCTGAGCCACAGGTCATAATCCTCACACACGGGGAAGGCTTCATCAAACATCCCCACCTCATCCAGAAGTGATCTTTTAAACATCACAGCAGAGGGGCTAACAAGGCATAGTTTAAGAGATTGTATAAATATATCACCCGAAGGTTTCAGGTGTTTTTTACCGGGGTTTACACGCTTCCCGTGCCTTACCCACAATTCTCTCGCCTGGCAGATAACCGCATCAGGGTTTGCTTTAAAAAAGGCGACCTGTACATCAAGTTTTTCAGGGAGCCAGTAGTCATCAGAGTCCAGCAATGCAATATATTCCCCGATTGCACTACTTAACCCGGTGTTCCTCGATGCTGATACACCCATGTTTTTATCATGCCTTATTACCTTAATCCTGCTGCCAAAATCATTGAGCCTTTCAATGGTGTTATCAGTGGATGCATCGTCAATTACTATGATCTCGATATCCCGGAATGTCTGGTTAATTACAGAAGAAACGGCCCTGCATATCTTCTCCGCCCTGTTAAATGTGGGGATAATTACGCTTACTTTTGTCATGAAAAGAGCAGCCAGATGATGCTTAAGATGCCTGCAAGAAAGAGGTTCGCCTCAACCAGGGCCTCAAGAAATGTGCCGGGGTAGATGCATCTTTTTACATAGGCGGTAACACAAAGGGCGATAGTCATAAAGCAGACAAGGAGGAGCAGAGAAAACGGGCTTACAATCTTAAACACAGGTGCAACCACAAGCAGTACGGCAGCAGATATCAATATCCATTTGAGGAGAGAGATGGTGCGTTTTTCACCTATGGTTATGGGCAGGGTTTCCACACCCACGATCAGGTCTCCCTGTACCTGGAATAGATCAAAAAAGGCTATGCGGATAAAGGCAATTGCAAGGATCACAAAAAATGTGACTGCTACTGCCGGCCATTTAATTATGCCTTCAGTTAATAGCGGGACAAGCGCTATCACCACTGCCCATGCAAGGGCCTCCAACAGGGTCTTTGAACCCGGTATATCCTTTATCTTTACATACCGCGAGATGTGGCGCACCCCTGAAGGGAGGATAGGGATACTGTAGAATATACCCAGCAGGATGAGCCCTGACATGATTATAAATACCCTTAAACCAAGGCTGTAGGCCAGGAATAATGCGCAGAACAGGGAGAGGATGCTGGAAAGACCAAGGAACACTCTGTGACGTTTATAAAACCCGGCCCTCTCAGGGTCATTGTATGTGCTTGCCCCCTTGTCAAGGAAGCGGTAAATGACATGAATGGCATAAATATAAAAGAAGGCAATAAAGGGATAGGTGATATGGAGTCTCCTGCCTGAAAGCACTGCTGCGGCGCATGAAAGGGCAAATGCCCCCAGGGCGACCATGATGTTGCTCAAAAGCAGAAATTTAAAACCCTTGTTCAGCCAGCGTTCAATAATGGTTTCGTTTCTGCCTTTAATCCCTTCTATCTCTTTAACCACATTTTTTATCATCCAGTTCGGAGTTGAAGCCCCGGCAGTAACCCCCACCACCTCCATATCCTGAAAATCTTCTTTTTTAATCTCCTTTTCAGTCTCTATATGATAGGCAGGTGTTCCCGCCTCGATAGAAACCTGTGCAAGCCTTTTGGTGTTTCCGCTGTGATACCCCCCCACCACAACCATACAGTCAACATGCGCCGCAATCTCCTTTACCTCAGACTGTCTTTCGCTGGTTGCCTCGCATATGGTGTTAAAGATGGCAGCATCCGGGAAACGCTCCTGCACTTTTTTTATTATTTCTTTATACAGCTCTTCATTCTGGGTGGTCTGGGCAACAAGGCAAATCTTTTCTGAGTCAGGCACCTGTGAAAGCTCTTCAAGGCTGTTTATCACGATAGCCTTTCCTTCTGCATACCCCACAAGTCCTATTACCTCTGCATGGTCTCTGTCTCCGGCGATTACCGTGGTATAGCCTTTTTTGGCATGACGCCTGATTATGGCCTGCACCTTTGCGACCCTAGGGCATGTGGCATCTATTATCTTCAGGCCGGATTCCTTTAACATGGTTCTTTCTTCAGGCGGGATGCCGTGCGCCCTGATAAGCACTGTCCCGCTCTTAAGCCCTTTTATGTCATTAACCTCCTGAACCTTTTTGGCCTTGAGGAGATCAAGAACCTGGGTGTTGTGTATAAGCGGGCCATAGGTATAGAGTGGCACCCCCTGATGCCTGTTTGCCTCTGCAAGCACCATCTCCATTGCACGGCGCACACCCATGCAGAAACCTGCCGATCTTGCGAGCTTTACCTTCAAGCGGTTTTCTCCTCCAGCACCCTGAAATAGTTATCCATTACAGAGACAAGTGAATTGAAATCCCTGATCTGTGTAAATGCCTCCCTGAACCTGCTGCTGCCCGGAAGCCCTTTTGTATATTTGAGCATAAGGCCGCGCATGCAGAGCATTGCCCTGCGGTCGCCGATACAGGCAGTGAGGCACTGGTACTGATCCATGATAAGCGCCCTTCTTTCAGAAATGCTTGGCTCATAAATGGGGTTACCCTTTTCAAGCTCTATAGCCTGCCTGAATATCCAGGGGTTACGTGATGCAGCCCTTCCTATCATTACGCCGTCGCAGCCGGTTATTTCCATCATTTTAAAGATATCGTAAGGCGTGTTTATATCCCCGTTCCCTATTACAGGGATCTTTACACTCTCCTTTACGCGGGTGATCACATCCCAGTTGGCTAAGCCAGAATAACCCTGGCTCGCGGTGCGTGCATGGACAATTACCGCATCTGCCCTGCACTCTTCAATTAACCTTGCGGTATCAATTGCAATCAATGAATCAGCAGACCAGCCAGACCTTATCTTTACAGTCAATGGTACAGTGCATGCGGCCCTGACTGCGGTTATAATCTTTTCCGCCCTGTCCAGGCTTTTAAGCAGGGCTGCACCTGAACCGGTCTTTGTTACCTTTTTAACCGGGCAACCCATGTTGATATCAACTATATCCGCCCCGTTTTTTATAACGGTGTCAGCTGCCATTGCCATAACAGAAGGGTCAGAACCGAATATCTGAACAGCAAGGGGCTTTTCAGCCGGGTCGCTTATTAAATACTCCATGGTCTTTTTCTGGTTCATATAAAGGCCCATGGCGCTGATCATCTCACTAAAAACAAGACCGGCCCCCAGCCTTTTTATAACAAACCTGAATGGCAGGTTTGTGATACCCGCCATCGGGGCGAGAATAAACCTGTTTTCAAGTTCTATGTTTCCTATCTTAAGCATAGCTGTATATTAGATAACTAATTGAATAAATTCAACCCTGCTTTTTTGCCAGGAGAATTCCAGGGGCGCGATTCTTCATTGGTTTTTATGGATAATTAAAAAAAGGCTTTTTGATATAGGTCAAGGACATGGGGAGTTAAAAGGCATATAATTTGTGGTAAAATGACAATGAGGAGGTAAACCATGAAGGTAAACAGAAAGATAATACAGATAGATGAGGGGCTCTGTAATGGATGCGGGAATTGCGTTGTCTCATGCGCTGAAGGGGCATTAAAGATTATTAATGGCAAGGCAAGGCTTGTCTCTGAGATATACTGTGACGGTCTCGGCGCATGCCTGGGGGAGTGCCCGACCGGTGCGTTAAAGATAGTTGAACGTGAGGCAGAGGATTTTGATGAAAAGGCGGTTCATGTGATGCTTAAGGCAGCAAAGGGAGGAGGCCATTCCCATGGGTCGGCCACATGCCCATCCGCATCCCTTCAGATGTTCGCAGCAGGAGGGGCATGTAACAAGGCAAATGAACCGATAGAACAGGAAAGCAGTGTATCAGCCCTGACCCACTGGCCGGTAAAGATAAGGCTTGTGCCGCCGAATGCACCCTTTCTCAAAGGAGCAGACCTTGCAGTTGTGGCGGATTGTGCCGCCCTTTCATTTCCAAACCTGCACAGGGATATCATAGCCGGAAGGGTTGTGCTTATGGGTTGCCCCAAGTTTGACAATCAGCAGGAATATATACAAAAGTTCGCGGATATCTTTAATACCGCTGACATAAAAAGCATAACTGTGCCTGTAATGGAGGTGCCATGCTGCCAGGGTCTGCCTGTAATCGTGCAGAAGGGTCTTGAACTTGCCGGTAAGAAAATACCACTTACAAAGGTGGTTATAAGCCGGCAGGGTGAGATTATTTCATCGAATACCCTTTAACTGTTATTGACCAGGGGAATCTATTACTTTATACTTTTTCCTTTTGTAATTATGGTGTTAACAGACCTTCATCGCCGGTCCGCATAATATAGGAGAAAGCAATGCATTTTAAGACATTTGAAGAGGTAATGGAGTATGCCATAAACAAGGAGATTGGGGCTGAAAAATTCTATCAGGATGCCTCCGAGAGAGAGTCCTTTTCAGGCACAAGGGAGCTTTTCAGGGAGTTTGCCCTTGAGGAGCGCGGCCATGTGAAGATGCTGGAAAATCTCTCAAATAAAAAGGAAACCCTGGACAGTTACAGGATGAAAAATATCCCTGACCTGAGAATAAGTGACACCATGGTTGAGCTTACTTATGAGCCGGACATGCCGTATGATGATATACTGCGCATAGCCATAAAGCGTGAGGAAAGGGCATATAAGTTTTATACTGATCTTGCCATATCATCTGAATCAGATTCCCTTAAAAAGGTTTTCAGGGTGCTTGCACAGGAGGAGGCCAAACACAAGCTCAGGCTTGAAACCCTGCTGGATGACTACCTTGCCACGATGGGCGGGTAGCTCTGCATCTTATATGCTCAATCTGGGTGAATGAAATATCGCAAAAAATTAATCACCACGGAGAACACGGAGTAAAAACTTAAAAGATTAAATCTCCGTGACCTCCGTGGTTAATAAAAAACCTTTGATAAAGACCAGGGGATTTAAACCACAGTCGCAATCCTTTTTTCTATCTCCTGCCTTGGGAGAGCGCCTGTCATCCTATCCACCTGCTGCCCTTTGTTGAAGAGGAGCATAGTCGGTATGCTCTGTATATTAAACTTCATAGCGATCTTCGGATTCTCATCCGTATTGAGTTTAACCACCTTCAGCCTGCCCCTGTAATCTTTTGCGATCTGCTCAATAACAGGAGAAAGCATCCTGCATGGGCCGCACCAGGGGGCCCAGCAATCCACAAGGACCGGCCCGTTAAAGGCAACCACCTCGCTTTCAAAGGTGTTATCTGTAATATCAAGGGGTTTTCCTGATGATGTGCCTGTTGAAAGAGGTGTGCGGCATTTTCCGCATACAGGTTTATTATCTTTTTTTGACACCGGAACCCTGTTTTTAACCCCGCATTTCGGGCAATTCATTATTATGGTCTCATTTCCCATGGCATATTCCTTTCATGCTGGTTCTCTTCATCCTTCTTGTCTTCCATTGAAAATTCCATTATTGTAAACACAGTAACTATAATTATTATAAATAAAAAATCCAGGCGACTTTATCTGATGACACATTTGACTATAATCCTTCTTGCACTTGCCCTTGCAATGGATGCATTTGCCGTTTCGATCGCAAGCGGGATCGCTATAAAGGATCTCCGTATCAAACACTCTTTAATTATTGCCTCATGGTTTGGAATTTTCCAGGCCATCATGCCCCTTTTAGGGTGGCTGGGGGGTATAAAACTCCAGAGGTTTATCTGCGAAATAGATCACTGGATCGTTTTTGGCCTGCTCCTATTCATTGGTTGCAAGATGATATATGAGGCATTTACGATCGAATCAGTTGAAAAAAAGACAGATCCAATGGAGATTGCTGTACTCTTTTCCCTCTCCATTGCAACCAGTATTGATGCCTTTGCTGCTGGTATAAGTTTTGCCCTGCTTGATATCGGGGTGGCTGAACCGGTTATTGTTATAGGTGTCATAACGTTTATTATGTCCTTTATCGGTGTATGGATCGGCGACAGGGGCACCCATTTCTTTGAGAAAAAAATGGAGATAGCAGCAGGGCTGGTGCTTATAGGTATCGGTATCAAGGTGCTCGTAGGACATCTTGTATCCGCATAACATTGAATTTTACTGTATTAATTACGGAGATAAGAGAAAGAATGATGCTTGATTTTAAACCTGTTCAGATAGAAGACAAAACCATAATCAACAGGTATTTCAGGGAAGACCCGCCTGAAATATCCGAACTGACATTTACCAATCTTTTCATGTGGCAGGGGCTGTATCACCCTGTCTGGACAGAGCTGGATAATACCCTGTTGATTATTATGAATCCGGATAATTCTCCCCCATATGGCCTTCAGCCTGTGGGCAGAGGGGATAAGCAAAAGGCCACAGAAACACTGCTCTCGTATCTTGATGGAAAAACAGACATGCCCAAAATATCCAGGGCCGGAGAGGGATTTGCAAACAATGTGGATAAGACCATATTTACATGCACCCCTGACAGGGATAACAGCGACTATGTCTATAAAACTCAGGACCTTATTAATCTTTCAGGCAGAAAATACCATCGGAAAAAAAACCATCTTAACCAGTTTAAAAAGAGTTATCAATGCGAATACCGCGAGCTTGATACAGACCTTGTCGAATGCTTCATAAACATGCAGGAGGAGTGGTGCAGGATGAGGGAGTGCGTGGAAAACCCGAACCTGCTCTCAGAAAACTATGCCGTGCGCAGGGCCTTAACCAATTTTAAAGAGCTTGATTACAGGGGTGGGGCAATCATGGTTAATGGCCGCATGGAGGCATTTTCACTCGGGGAGCTTCTTAACCATGATACCGCGGTTATACACATAGAAAAGGCAAACCCGGATATCCCCGGCCTATATACCGCCATTAACCAGATGTTTACAGCAAATGCCTGGCCTGAAACAGTGTTTATTAACAGGGAACAGGATCTGGGTATTGATGGCCTCAGAAAGGCGAAAGAATCATATTATCCCCACCATATGGTTACTAAATATACTATTACAAGGATATGAAGCTCCTTTATTTTATGTAGACTAAGCTTTAATTATCTATTATTATTTTATTTTCTTAATATCTGTATTCGTTTAAAAGTTAATTTTAGCAGTTACTCACAGTTGCCGAAAACATAGTATGTGATAAAGCGGGAGTAAATTGAATGAATGATGATATCAGGAAAATACTGATCGTCGATGACGAACGTGATTTTGTCTTAAGCCTTTCAGATATTCTTGAAACATACGGCTATCATGTGGGTATGGCCCATAATCAGCAGGAGGCCGTGGATATCATGAAGGCCTTTTATGCTGATGTGGTACTCTTGGATGTCAGGCTCGGCAATGAAAACGGGCTTAACCTTATCAATATATTTAAAGAGACCCGCCCCAATATTGTAACAGTAATAATGACCGCCTTTGTAGAGGCGGATTCAGCCATAGAGGCCTTCCAGGAGGGGGCCTATGATTACCTGAGAAAACCCCTTAACCCCCGCCAGCTTTTAAAGACTCTGGACAGGTGTTTTGAAAAACTCCAGCTTGAAAAGGAAAAGGTTGCGGTTCAGGAGGCCCTGAGTAGAAGAAACATTGAACTTGAAAAGATGAATACGCGCCTGAGGGAGAGCGAGGAGCGTTACCGCCTCCTGGTGGAGACCATGAATGACGGCCTGATCATGGAAGACCTTAACGGGGTTATCACCTATGTAAACCGGAAATTTACCAGGATGACTGGCTACCCAGAGGCTGAACTTATAGGCAAAAGGGCATCTGATTTTCTGGATGAGACAAATTTAAAGGTATATTCAAGATACATTGATATATGCCACAGGGGTGATATCTCGCCCTTTGAACTTGCATGGATTAAAAAAGAGGGTGTAAAACTGCCGACTATTGTCTCTCCCCAGTCTATTGTTGATGATGGGGGAAGATTAAAGGGTTGCTTTGCTGTAATAACCGACATAACGGAGAGGAAAAACGCCGAAGAGGAAAAACACAACATGGAGCAGCACCTCCAGCAGGCCCAGAAGATGGAGAGTATAGGTACCCTTGCTGGCGGCATATCCCATGATTTTAATAATTCTTTACAGGCCATTCTTGGCTATGCGCAGATACTCCTCATGGACAAGGATGAGAATAACCCTGATTATTCAAAACTTGCCAGCATAGAAAGGGCAGCACAGAGGGCGAGCGAGCTTACCCAGCAGCTCCTGGCATTCAGCCGCAAGGTCGAGAGCAAGATGAGGCCGATAGACCTGAACAAGGAGGTAAGCGAGGTAAGAAACCTCCTTGATCGTACCATCCCCAAGATGATTGATATAGAGCTACTCCTTGAAAAGCACCTCTATGTTGTCAACGCAGACCCGTCACAGACAGAGCAGATCATGATGAATCTTGCAGTAAACGCAAGGGATGCCATAGGTGAAAAGGGGAAAATTATAATCCGCACTGAAAATGCCACCCTGAATGAAATGGACTGCAAGAATTTCCACGGACTTGTCCCGGGTAAATATGTGATCCTCTCCATGGAAGATAATGGCAAGGGTATGACAGAACAGGAGCGCGGAAGGATATTTGAACCCTTTTTTACCACAAAGGTCCCTGGAAAGGGGACTGGGCTCGGGTTAGCCATGGTGTATGGGCTTGTGACCAAACACAATGGTCACATAACATGCACGAGTAAACCCGGCATTGGCACAACCTTCAGGATATATCTTCCTGCTATAAAACAGGAGATCCCTGTTGCTGTCCAGAAAAAGGAGGTGCTGGCGCCGGCAGGGGGCACAGAAACTATACTTATTGTTGATGATGAGCAGTTTGTAAGGGAGCTTGGGGAGCAGATACTTACAAAGTTCGGTTACACTGTAATCACCGCCTCTGACGGCGAGTCTGCCCTTTCAATCTACTCAAAAAATACAGATCAAATCTCCCTTGTGATACTTGATCTGCTCATGCCGGGGATGGGGGGTAAAAGATGCCTTGAGGAGCTGCTCAGGATAAAACCTGAACTCAAGGTGATTATCGCCAGCGGTCACTCCCCTGATGATGCAAATACTGCCATGGAGAACGGGGCAAAGGGGTTTATCAGCAAACCCTATAATGTAAAAAATATACTCAGCGAGGTAAGGGAGGTGCTTGATGCCGGATAACATGCAAAAATGCCAGGCCCCTGGGGCAGATATCTGTCAAAAAGATCAGGGTTTAACGGAAAAGCTGGAAATACTGGAGAGGCTTGCTGCAACCATTGCACATGATGTCAGAAACCCCCTGGGCACAGTAAACACATCCCTTTTTGCAATAAGGACTGCAATTGAAAGGAATCAGCCTGAGAGGGTAGAAAAGGCCCTTTCCCTAGCGGAACGTAATATTAAAAGATGTGACAGCATACTCGCCGAATTTTTAAATATCACCCAGAAGGTAGGGGTCAGAAAAAGAGCTGTGAACATAGAGAACTGGTTAAAGGATATTATTGAGGGGCTGTATCTCCCTCAGAATATAGAGCTCATAAAAAACCTGAACTGTAACTGTACATCCAGCATAGACCCTGAACAGCTTGGCAGGGCAGTTATTAATGTGATTACAAATGCTGTCGAGGCACTGAAGGATTCAACCCATGAAGTAATGAAAATAACCATTGAAGCCGGTACAAAAGAGGGCTCCATATATATTTGCATATCAGATACAGGCGCAGGCATCCCCGACGATACCTTACTCAGGGTCTATGAACCCCTGTTCAGTGCCAGACGGTTTGGCATGGGCCTTGGCCTTACGGTTGCAAAGGAGATAGTTGAAAGGCATGGGGGCACAATTGACCTTCAGACTAAAACAGGCTCAGGGACAAACGTAACCCTTAAGATTCCCGCCGCTTAAACACGCTCTATTTCTCCAATTCCTGCTCCTGCGGTTGTTAAATTGATTTTTGTGTTTAAAATTTAAAAAAAAAGAATCCCGCGGGGAGTGAGAGAAAATCTATGGAGATCAAAACGAACAGGTTAATCCATGAAAAGAGCCCCTATCTGTTGCAGCATGCCCATAACCCGGTTGACTGGTATCCGTGGAGCGATGATGCGTTTAACAAGGCAAGGGAATTAGACAGGCCGATATTTCTCTCAATAGGCTATTCCACATGCCACTGGTGCCACGTTATGGAGAGGGAATCCTTCACTGATTACGAGGTGGCAAAGCTCCTGAATGATAATTTTATCTCCGTCAAGGTAGACAGGGAGGAGCGCCCTGATCTTGACAATATTTATATGACTGCATGCCAGATGCTAACAGGCAGCGGTGGCTGGCCATTAACAATAATAATGACCCCTGATAAAATCCCTTTTTATGCAGGCACCTATTTCCCCAAAAACACACAACCAGGCAGGATGGGTATGGTGGAGCTTATTCCCAGGCTCATGGAGCTGTGGCATAACAGAAGGGGCGAGGTGCAGGAATCCGCATCCAGGATACAGGAGACCCTTAAAAATATAGATAACCTTATGCCTGGTGAAATCATGGATGCGTCTGTAACTGACAGGGCCTATAAAGAACTGTTTAACAGGTTTGATGAGGCATCAGGCGGGTTCAGCATGATGCCCAAATTCCCCAGCCCCCATAATATCCTTTTCCTGCTCAGGTACTTTCAGCGCACCGGCAATGAAAAGGCCATTCAGATGGCGGAAAAGACCCTGTTTCATATGAGGTTGGGCGGTATATATGACCATGTCGGCTTCGGGTTCCACAGGTACTCAACAGACAGCAAGTGGTTCCTCCCCCACTTTGAAAAGATGCTCTATGACCAGGCAATGGTTGCAATTGCTTATCTGGAGGCATTTCAGGTTACAGGGGAAAAGCAATATGCCTCAACAGCGGATGAAATATTCCGATTTGTCATGAGAGACCTCTTATCCCCTGAAGGGGGATTTTATTCTGCCATTGATGCGGACAGCGAAGGGGAAGAGGGCAAATTTTATGTCTGGAAAGAAGATGAGCTAAAGGCTGTCCTTGGTGATGATGCCGGGCTTATAACAGATATATTTAATGTAAAGAAAAAAGGGAATTTTTCAGGGGAATCCACCGGAGAAATAACAGGTTCAAATATCATTTATCTTGCAAAACCCCTTGAAGAGATCGCCCTTGAGAAAAACATACCCCTTAACATGCTTAAGGATAAGGTATCAAAGGCAGTAAACATCCTTTTTATGGAGCGCGAAAAGAGGGTTCACCCGCACATGGATGATAAAATCCTCACTGACTGGAATGGCCTGATGATCGCAGCCCTTGCCCTTGGTGCAAAGGTGCTTGAAAACAGGGAGTATGCCTCTTCTGCAATAAAGGCAGCGGATTTCATCATTGAACAGATGAGAGATAATGACGGGGGGCTCCTGCACAGATACAGGGAGCACGAGGCAAAGATAAATGGCAATGCTGATGACTATGCCTTTTTTATATGGGGCCTTATTAATCTACATAAGGCAACCTCTGAGGCAAGGTATCTGGAACTTGCGCTGGAATTAAATGATTATTTTCTGGCCCATTTTTATGACAAAGAAAGGGGCGGCTTCTTTTTTACCCCTGATAACGGGGAACTCCTTCCTGTTAGAAAAAGGGAGATATATGACGGGGCTATCCCATCATCTAATTCCGCTGCAATGTTAAATCTCTTAAGGCTTGGGCGGATCAGTAAAAGAGCGGATCTTGAAAGGTATGGGGTTGATACGGCCACTGCCTTTTCGGACGCAGTTAAGAAGATGCCCTCTGCCCATACCTTTCTCATGTGCGGGCTGGAATTTATGGCAGGTAATCTATCTGGTGCTGATATATAAAACCTTGCTTTTAAACCTGGAATCGTCTCTAATTAGTTTTAGCTTTAAAAAATTGTAACCATCTGCCCTTCCAACCTGGCAGGTCAGGCAGGAGAGCAGAAAAAGGGATAATATATGCAGGACACAGAAATAAAAAAATCAGATGCAGGAGAAAGGGTTGTCAGGGACTGGACCAGGGGCAACATATTTAAGAATCTCCTGCTCCTGTCCTGGCCCATGATAATAAGCAACATTATGATGATGATAGGGCCAACCATTGATATGATATGGGTGGGAAGGCTGGGTCCTGACGCCATTGCTGCGGTGGGTGTCTCAGGCATGATTGTAATGTTTGTCATGACTGCCATGATGGGCGTTGCCATTGGGGCAAGGGCCCTGATAGCCAGGTTCATCGGAATGAAACAGCCCATGGATGCAGTAAGGGTTGCAAGACAGGCATTTTTAATCGCAATGGGTCTCTCTGTCATCATCGCCACTGTTGGAATAATCTTCTCAGACACCATACTCAGTTTAATGGGGGTTGAAGCAGAGGTACTCAGGCTGGGCAGCGCTTATCTTAAGGTGAATTTCTGCGGTGCGGTTATTATGAGTTCCGGGATGGTTTGCGAGAGCATAATGCAGTCTTCAGGTGATACAATCAGGCCCATGATAATAGGGATATTAAGCAAAATTTTTCATGTTGCCTTAAGCCCCCTGTTTATTTTCGGCTGGCTTTTTGTGCCGGGGATGGGTGTAGTGGGTGCAGCGCTTGCGAATGTATGCTCCCTTCTTATCG
>CAZCMD010000040.1:0-32814 GCA_964499695.1 uncultured Desulfatiglans sp. | reverse complement strand
ACTTGGGTCATAGCAATTCTATCAAAACGGCACTTCAGGACAGGTGATCAGATTTGAATGGCTAAACAGGAGAAGGGTAGATATGGGAGGATTTAATTTACAGGTAGTGGGTAAGTGGTAAGTGATGCCCCTGCCCTTTTTGTCCTAAAGGCCAGTTGAGAAGGGGGTTTTATATGGATACCATTTGTCCATCATGTAAATGTAAAAATACAGTAGAAGGTGAATTAGTTCGTGGCCCTGGGTCTTTTTTTAGGCCAGATGGGCTCAAATTTTTTACATTCAGTACAATGGTTGATTTATTAGAAAGGTTACATGCTTGTCTTGATTGTGGTCATGTCTGGTCTCGTGTTAACGCTGATCAATTAAAAGATTTAATAAAAGATAGCGGTAAACCCAAAACAAAGGAAAACTTAAATCTGTAAACTGGCTTTACATAAAACAACATCTAACAAAAAGTTCAAGGGCATTTAGCTACTATTTCGCAGAGCAGGCAGAGTCAATATTATCAACTATCTTGGGAGCATGGAGTTGGTTGCCATATAACCGCCAGGCTCCTTAACTTCACCGTTAGGCCAAAAGAGGGATAATGAAACTGACAAAGAATATGATCACAGTCGCGACGCTCTGTCTGCTTCTCTCAGGATGTTTTGAAACGATTGAACTTGTGGGTTATGGAGGCGCTGTGCCGGTTCAAGATGGCTTAGAAGTGTGTCTCATCAATAATGGCAAAGAGGGCGCTCTGCTTTATGTGAAGAACACATCCAAAGAAATAGTTTCAGTGAATCAATCGCCTTTGGCGGTAAAGATCGCGGTTCTTACAAACGGGAAACCAGTGGCACCCGTGGGTCGCATCATGATTCACATGCGTACTAACCCTTATCCCGATGTGTTTGTCATTATTGCACCAGGACAAACTAGAACAATTCCGATTCCCGTATCATATGAAGGTGATCGTTACCGCGCATTCGATGCCGAATACAGGATTGAAAAAGGAGTCCTTTATGATGTTGTAATACAACTCGATCCTTACTTCGGTACGTTTCAAAAAGAGACCGCCGATAAAACCTTAACTGATTTCAAGATTCCTAACTATCGGCATAAAACCATCAAGGCAAACACTATGACAATAACCTCTAGATAGCCCTGATAAAGACAATCCACCCGATCACTAACGCTCCGGGTGATCTTTTCGTTATGGTTTTATAAGCATAAAGGAGATCACATGTCTGGTTATTTGGAAGGATACAGGAATTATCTTAAAGCGTCACTTATGATGACCTCAAAGATATTGAAAGAAATATTAACAAAGAAAAATACCCAGAGAAATTTCAAGCTCTAACTGATGAACTGAAAACAAGGGTTGAGCCAAAGGAGATCCGTGATAATAAATGCAACTATAATGATTCTATTTTGCTATTTAAACCTATCTCTTATATAGGCCTTTTAATAGTTGTTGTGGCAATTTTTTATGATAATCCTGGCATCATCACTTTCAATGATACATGGTTCAAAAATTTTATAGAAGTTCTTTTTATACTTTTTGGTTTATTCCTGATCAAAAAAAGGTAGAACTAAAGTAAATAAACCATAACATCACCCCTTTTGCATTTTTACCAGACAGGCTCCTGTTATTTTCTGTTTGGATTATGCCTTACCGGTTTTCCTTCTATTCTTTCAATCGGGTCATTGATATACACCTTACCCAACCCAATTGCTGAAGTAATAACCCCTCCTTTTCTGTCTTCGCTTATTCCCTCTGAATACCCAAGATCCACAGGCACTTTGCCACGGCCACCCTGCGCATCTACAACATAGGTCGGACGAAGAAAACCTGTTGTTGCGCCGCATAGGTCCCTGCAAATCTCTTTTCCCCTGTATATTTCTGTCCTGAAATGACCCGTACCCTCAACAAGATCCGCATAATAGAGATAATATGGCCGTATGCCTATTTTCCCTAAACCGTGTACCAGGTCTCTCATGACATCCGTGTCATCATTTACTCCCTTTAACAGGACACTCTGGTTCCCTATAGGAATGCCCAGCTCACGCAATATCCTGGCTGCCTGAAAACTCTGCTCGGTAATCTCATTTGGATGATTAAAATGGGTGTTGATAAAAAGCTGTGGCTCCTTAAGCGAACGGGGAGTATGTCTCTTAAGCATATCAACCAGCTCAGTGTCTTCAATAATTTTCTGCGGCCATACACAGGGCACCCTTGTACCGATCCTTATCAGATCTAGGTGCGAAATTTTCTTTAGTTTCTCAAGAATATCGTCAAGCCGCTTTACGGGAATCAGAAAGGGATCACCGCCGGAGATCAAAACGTCCCGGATATCCTCGTGGGAACCAATGTATTCAATTCCTTTATTGATATCCTCTATTGCCGGGTTTTTCATGTCATCGCCGACCTTACGTTTCCGGGTGCAGAACCGGCAATACATAGAGCATTCATTAGAGACAAACAGTAGTACCCTGTCAGGATACCTGTGAATAATCGTCCGGGGCCCGCCAAGCGGTATGTCCCCTTCCTCATCCAGAGGATCTTCTGATAGATCCATGTAGTGCTCAAGTTCCTTTACATCAGGAATCGCCTGCTTCCAGATACCATCGTCCATCTTCTCGATGAGACTCAGGTAATAGGTATTGACCCTCATAGGGTATCTGGCAATGACATCCTTAAGCCTGGGATCAACCCGTGCCTTCTGCCCGGTAAGCCATTTTTCAAGATCATCGAATGTCCTTATGGAATTTTTCAGGATATCTTTGTAGGCCATAAATATTTTCCTTTACTGTTAAAGGTAAATCACCTGTTGCTGCTGCCTCTAACCAGGCATCTCATGGTGGATCATCAGGGTTATATCTCCGGTTGATTGCCGTTTACTCTCAGAACGAATTGCGGCATTTTAATACCAAATTACATTTTCTTCAAGAGTTTCTTCAGCATGTAAACTAACCGGCTCCTCATTTTTGCGCATAATTTATCAGGGTAGACCGTGTCCTTTGATATTATAAGGGTAAACATTTTTTATTTATGGTTTACTGTTTTTGTTATATTCAGCTATATTATGAGGCTGAATATGATATCGGTTTTCTGATTCTTTTAATGGAGGATAAATATGAAAAGAAAATATGTTACCCTATTTGTTTTACTTACATTTGTTTTGATGTCTTCGGGTTGTCTATTCAGGGGCATGGTTTCAGGGGGGCATGAACATCCTGTGCCTGCACCTGAAGTTGTAAAACAGGGGCCTCCGCCATGGGCCCCGGCACACGGTCATCGTGCAAAACATGTATACAGGTATTATCCATCAAGTCAGATCTATTTTGATACGGGCAAGGGACTTTATTTCTTTTTAAAAAACAGGGCATGGACAATGTCTGCATCCCTTCCGGGAGGTATAAGATTAAGTGTCAATGATTTCGTGACCATTGAGATGGATCATGACAGACCCTATACATATCATGCTGATGTTCAAAAAAAATATCCGCCCGGACACCTGAAGAAAAAGGATAAAGACAAAAAGAAAAAGAAGGATAAACACAGAGATCAGAACAGAGATAGAAACTGATGGAATGAATAATCAGTCATTAAATTGAAATAAAGCCGAATCTCACACAAAGACACAAAGTCGCAAAGGTAAATACTAAAATAAAACTGTTTTCCCGGTGTTCTTTGCGGCTTTGTGTGATAACTTACCTTTTTACAATGTTGTCAGTATTGGCATTTCCACCAAATAACGTAATTTCAACAGGTTATAAAAGTCGGGCAACGTAGAGGCACAGTCCGCCTTTGCCAAGGCTATGGCAGGACAAGCGCACTGTGCCCTCTCTTTTCAATCCACACTCCCGTGAAGAGAGAGACAAACTATGATTTTTCAGACTTGATTATTTAATTTCTGAAAAGTAATATGCCTTGGCTTCATTGAAATAAATCCGAGTAATTAAATAATTTTCTAAAAACCCCCGGGTATCTTTCTCTACGATTTGTAAAAGATAAAGGTATCCGGAACTGGTTAGTCAATCGCTGCAAGAACCAGGTTGGGCTATTAACCAAACCTTTTAATATTCTAGAGGAGAAAATCATGAAGAAGATCATTATGGTAATTTTATTGGCTGCGGTTGGGTATTTTGGTTATCAGCATCTGCAGAGCAAAGGTATGATGGGCGGGAATATGGTTGCTTATGGTGAAAATGAGTATGAGAATTATTCAGGAAAAGAAGAGGCATATCTTAATGGTGTATTTGATGCGAAAGACTATATTGTTTCAGGACAACCGACTATTATTGAACTATATACTGACAGCTGTAGTGGATGTCGTCTTCTAGAAGGGCATTTAAAAACATTTCTAAAAATCAGACCCGACGTCGCGGTAAAACAGATCCGCTTGGATGAATACTGGAAACCAGAGGAAATGTTGAATAACTATAATATTAACGTTGCCAAAACACCCCACATCATAATATACGATGCGAGTGGTGAGTTAATTGCAAAGGATGATGGGCAAGAAGATGACTCGGGATTCGATTTCCTTTACAAATGGATGAATAAAGAAATAGAGATGGATTGGGAAAGGCAACAGAAAGGATAGTAACTGATCTGGTCATTTGTAAAAATAGAGGACATCGATAAAAACAAATGTGATATGGGATATGTACTATTAAATATCAATCGATATTTATGAATATATTACTTGCTGAAATGATCCCAACCCTTTTTATTAAGCGGTTTTCTCTCACCATTACTATTTATCAAGGTCATGCCCTGGGCCATTGGGACTATATCGCCTATGTGTGTTACAGGGCAGTCAAATTCAGCAAGTATCCCTTCTACCCTCTCTATGTTTTGTGGTGCACAGGTGAAGAGCAGCTCGTAATCATCGCTTGGTGAAAGTATAAAATCGGCAGGTGTTTTTTCATACAGGTTAGATATATCTCTGATAGAAGTTGACACCGGGAGTTTTTCTTCCCATATCTCTGCCCCTGCAGAGCTGGTTTCACAGATATGATATAAATCACCAGATAGCCCGTCACTCACATCCATCATGGAGCTTATCAGGCCTGAAACAGCAAGGCTATGGCCCTCTCTTGCCCTGTGCACTGGCCGCAGGTATGCATCTATCAGGGTTTTATTTTCGAGAGATTGAGATATGCCATCTGTTATAAGCCTGTAACCCGCACCGGAACTGCCTGGATAGCCTGTTACCATGAGAGCATCGCCTGGCTTTGCCCCTGAACGCAGGGTCAGAAACTGCCTCTTTGCCTTGCCAATAAGGGTTATATCTATGAAGGTATTTCCTGCTGTCTTCGTGATATTACCTCCAATAATGGAGGCATTAAAGGGTTCAAGTTCCTGTAAGAAACCCCTGTATATCTCTTCGATCTCATTTACTGTTTCGGATGATGTAAGCCCCAGCGTGACAAGGGCATAAAGGGGTATCCCACCCATTGCTCCTATATCGCTAATGTTCATGACCATTGCGCGCCTGCCGATCTCAATGGGGGTCATATGCTCCTTAAGATAATGACGCCCATCCACCATGGAATCGCATGTAACAACCATTTCATAGCCCGGCTCAGGGGTAAATACAGCCGCATCATCACCGATACCATGTATTAAAAGCCCTGGCTTATAGCCGGCCCCGTCTATTATCCGCTGGATGCGATCAATCAGTTCAAATTCACCTATGTCTGATACCTTTAATGTCATATTACTTCACCTGAAAAATATTCAGTAAAATTGAACGCCCAACATCGAACATCGAACGTCCAACTTCCAATGAAAAACAAAAATCAAAGAAAATACAATATGAACTACATCCAATTTTTACATTGGATATTGAACGTTGGAAGCTCATATTAATCAAAGACCCAGAGAGTTTCTAATCCTGCGTGCCTCTCCCTCAGGATCATCGCCTAAACACACCGCTGAAATAACAGCAACCCCGTAGGCACCTGCTGCAAGCAATTCATGCACATCATTCACAGTAATACCGCCTATGGCTATAACAGGGATTGGTATCTTCACGCTCAGGTTCCTTATGGTTTCTACCCCAATCGCATTTCCTGCATCCGATTTTGTCTTTGTGCCATACACAGGTCCTGAACCGATATAATCTGCACCATCGTTATGGCACCTTAATGCCTCATCAATATTTCCTGCTGACCCACCTATTATCGCATCGGGGCCAAGGAGTTTACGGGCAAGGGGAATTGGAAAATCATCAGCGCCAAGGTGAACGCCATCAGCGCCTGATGCAATGGCCACATCCACCCTGTCATTTATAATGAGAGGAACATTAGCCTCTGCGCACAGGGCCTTAATTTTAATGGCAGTATCTATCATCTCACGGGTTGATCCTGATTTTGAACGATACTGTATGGTATCTGCCCCGCCTTTGATTGCCATCCTGGCAAGCTCCACATGGGAGAACCGGCTTTGAATCACTGTATCTGTTATTAAATGAAATCTTCCTATGCTCTTCATTGTGTCTCCTATATTCGTCTCAAGAATAACAGATAGAGGCCATGTTTACAACAGGTGCAACAAAAATATAATTGTGAATTGAAAATCTGATTTTTTGTGTTATAAAAAACAAAACTAATCCGGGGAGGCAACCTCACATGTTTATACTGAATGATGAAGAAAAAAGCATACTTGAAACAGTAAAAAGGATTACACGGGAAAAGATAAAACCGATTGCAGCAGAGATCGATGAAACAGACGGGTTTCCATGGCAGCTTGTTGAGTTGTTTACAGAAAACGGTCTTCTTTCCCCCCTTGTACCTGAAGAGTACGGCGGGATAGGGGCAAGCCGCCTTTTATTTTCCATGATCCTTGAAGAGATCTCAAAGGCAAGCGCCTCAGCAGCACTCCTCCTTATAGCGCAGGCAGATGGCTTATCTCCAATAATGTACCTTGGTAATGAGGCGCAGAAGAAGAAATACCTCTCAATGGCGGTACAGGGTAAGCTTGCCTGTTTTGTTGCGACCGAGCCTGATGCGGGTTCTGATATCCAGTCCATGAGGACAAGGGCAGTAAGACATGACCAGGGTTACAGGGTAAACGGCCAGAAGTGTTTTATCACGAACGGCTCTGTAGCAGATTTTATGACCCTGTTTGCCTATACAGACCCTGATAAAAAGGCAAAAGGGATGTCAGCCTTTATTGTGGATAAGGATTCAAAGGGGATTATTTACGGTAAAAATGAAAAAAAGATGGGCATGAAGGGGTGTGTAAACACACAGATATTTTTTGAAGAGCTTGAGATACCACCTGAAAACATGCTGGGCCTGGAGGGAGAAGGCTTTTTATGCATGATGAAGTCCTTTGAGGTGGGCCGCATGCTTGCTGCTTCACAGGCAGTAGGGCTGGCCCAGGGCGCGATAGATGAGACAGTAAGATACACAAAGGAGCGCATCCAGTTTGGAAAACCGATTGCCGTACTTGAGGCAATACAGTTTATGCTTGCAGATATGGTGGCAGGCACAGAGGCATCAAGGCTTTTAACCTATCAGGCAGCATATGACCTTGATAAAAATGACAAAAACCGCATAGCCATGTCATGTCCTGTTGCCAAATACATGGCCTCTGATAATGCCATGCGGGTAGCCACCGATGCAGTGCAGATATTGGGTGGATACGGCTATATGAAGGATTACCCTGTTGAAAGGATGATGAGGGATGCAAAACTCATCCAGATATATACAGGCACAAACCAGATCATGAGGCTTGTTACAGCAAGGGAGATTTTAAAATAATATAATCCACACCACGGAGAACACAGAGAACACTGAGAAAAGCTTTTTTATGTTATCAATAAATACTTTTTGTTTTTCTTAGCGTCCTCTGCGTCTTTGCGGTTCAATTTTAGCTTGTCAGTTCAACCATACAAGAGTGCGGAGGAAACGGAGAAAATAAAACTCTTTTTTCCCTCTTACAACTCAGTATTTTGACAATGACTGGCAATTAAAGGATAGCAACGTCAATATCTTGACTACAGGCCATCTGCTTTCTTAAACAGCCGCTCAAACTAACCCCTATCTATTTGAATTTTCATATTATTTTTTATCGGCAAAATCATGGCTATCAGGCATATCATTTGCAAACTAGTAATTCAGGGTGATGACTTTGCTTTTTATCGATTACATTCTTACCTAAAAGGGGAAAAAATGGAAAAGATAGTCGTAATGTCGGGGGGAACAGATCAGGACAGTAATCTCATAGAGTGCCTCAGGGTGCTTTTTCCTGAATGTGAGATAGACATCCAGAACAGAATACCTAAGGATTATGATTCATTTGAGCTTTTTCAGGATGAACCTGAAACTGTGGAACCCAATGAAAATCTGGATAAATACCTTGCATTTCTTTAACTGCAAACAGCCTTTATGTTTGCTTTGATCTTTTTCAGCCCTGGCCGTGAAAGGGCTGTCTTTCCATAGACCCGCATAAAATCATCATCTGCCATACCCATAAAACTTTCCACTGAAGGCATGCATTTTATCACTGATTTTTTGATATTCAAGGGGCACGCCTCCTGACATATATCACAGCCTAAAAAGCACCTGTTCATCAACTTACCCATAGAAGGGTTTATCAACTCTTCGGATTCAATGGTCAGATATGAAAGACAGAGAGATGCATCAAAATCACGCGCCCCCTTAAGCGCCCCTGTTGGGCAGGCATCTATACAGGCAGTGCATGAACCGCAGAGATCAACACAGGGATCTATTAACGGGATATCAATGGGGGCGGTGGTAAAAATCTCTGCAAGATAAAAAAAGGAGCCATGACCGGGGATAATAAGCATGTTGTTTTTACCGATAAAGCCTATACCAGAAGAATATGCAAAACTCCGCTCAAGTATGGGGGCTGAATCAACCAGTATTCTTGATGATGTTCCTTTATATATCTCTTCAATGTATTTGCACAGCTCTTTGCATTTTTCTTTAAGGCGTGTGTGGTAATCATCCTGAAAGGGGGTGCTGTACCTCGCAAGGGTGTACCCGTCTTCTGTTGCAGGTTTTTCAGCCGGATATGGATAGGCTAAAGAGATTATTGTGCTGCATCCGCTCAATAGCCTTGTTGGGTCTTCCCGAATCTCCATATTCCTTTGCATCCATCGCATGCCACCATTTTTACCTGAGCTTACCCACAACCTGAACTCATCAAAAAACAGGGGCCTTACAGGAATTGAAAACCCTATACCGATAAAACCCAGTTCAAAGGCCTTTATCCTTAGTTTATCTCTCATTTGATGCCCTGTTAAAGAGGCGTATCAAGGTCAAATGGGGTAAGGCTTTCATACCCCTCTTCTGTCACAAGAAATGTCTGTTCAAACTGTGCGGATAATGAACCGTCATCAGTAATTGCGGTCCATTTGTCAGAAAGGATATGCAGCTCCTTTTTACCAAGGTTGATCATGGGCTCAACAGTAAAGGTCATGCCCGGTAAAAGCTTAAGCCCCTGCCCTTTTCGCCCGTAATGGGGTATCTGGGGCGCCTCATGAAAACCTATGCCCACACCATGCCCGACAAAATCACGGACAACCGAGCAACCCTCTCCCTCTGCATACTGTTGTATTGCCCATCCTATATCACCGATAGCATTTCCGGGTTTTATCATTGTCATACCGGCTTTAAGGCTTTCCCTTGCCACATTCACAATCTTTCTTGCGTCCGGTGACACGTTTCCCACAAGAAAGGTCATGTTGGCATCCGCATAATAGCCGTTTAAGATCGGGGTTACATCTATATTAACTATATCCCCGTCCGTTAGCCTTCGTTCACCGGGGATGCCGTGGCAAATCACCTCATTGATAGAGATACATACGCTCTTCGGGTATCCCCTGTAGTTTAATGGCGCAGGGATTGCCCCGTTTTTAATGGTAAATTCATGGACAATTGTGTTGATATCATCGGTCTTCATGCCGGGTTTAATGTATCCCCTTACAAGTTCAAGGGTCTCCACTGCAAGTTTTCCAGCAAGTCTCATGGCCTCGATATCCTTATCTGTCTTCATCTTTATCCCGTATTTTTTGTAGTAGAGGGTCTTTTGATCTTCGGGTTCTCCCTGCTCCTTTTTCAGACAGCATTTTTTATATTTTAGCCCGCTCCCGCATGGACAGAAATCATTACGACCTGTTCTCATAGCATTTACCTTTCATATGGAATACCCCTGTTCAGGGATCAAAGGTTTACCATTATCAGCTTAATTATGCAACCGAACATATGTTATTACCCATTTCACTTTTAAAGCCATTCTGGTATAAAAGAAAATAATCTTTGATTTAAACTGTTGATTCATTAAGGCCCTATGGAAAAAAAGAATCTAAAGACAAAAAAGGCAGGGAAAAATAAAGAGACACTCAACAGGGTATCATACCACCTTGAGGAGAGGGTCAAGGAGTTGAACTGTCTGTATAATATCTCCGAGCTGTTTGAAAAGCCAGGGACCAACCTTGATGATGTGCTCCAGGGGACAGTCAATGCCATCCCTTCTGCCTGGCAGTACCCTGAGATAACCTGTGCAAGGATCATCTTAGGAAAACGCCACTATATGAGCGCCAATTTTACAGAAACCGAATGGAGGCTTTCAAAGGAGTTTGCAGCCGGTCAAAAAGAAAAAGGGCTTCTTGAAATATACTATTCGGAAGAAAGACCCCTCTCTTTCCATGGCCCTTTTCTCAGGGAAGAGGTGAAACTGGCCGAGGTAATAGCGGAAAAGATCAGTAAAATTGTTCTGACAAAACTGGCAGAGAAGGCATTACAGGAGAGTGAAGAACTCTATCGCATCACAGCACAGCATATAAGCGACGGGTTAGCCCTTCTGCACGGAGAAAAAATAATATTTGCAAACGCCGCCTTTATTGAATTATTCAGTCTGGGGGCAAAAAAAAATCAAAAACCGGATAATGTCAGTGATCTTTTTAAAAAAGGGATTATCCGGTTTGATGACAATATCTTTACATCTGATGCCAGCTCCTCAGATGTTGAAAAAAAATTCGCCACCCGGTGTATTACAGAAGATGGAAAGGAATTCTGGATAGAGGGGGAGCGGGTTTCAATATGGTTCAAGGGAAGCAGGGCCACTCTTATCACCCTGCGGGATTGCACGGACAGGATGAACCGTGAAAGGTCAATAAAAGAGGAGGCAGAGGCACTGCGGCAGGAAAATATCCATCTGAGATCATCCATGAAGGAGCGTTACAGGTTCAGAGACATAATCGGTAAAAGCCTTGCCATGCAGGAGGTGTATGAACTCATATTAAAGGCTGCTGCAACAGACAATAATGTAACAATACTGGGTGAATCAGGGACAGGAAAAGAGCTGGTAGCAAGGGCTATCCATGATTTAAGCTCCAGGCAAGAAAAGGAGTTTGTTACTGTCAACTGTGGTGCAATACCTGAAAACCTCCTTGAGAGTGAATTCTTCGGCCACAAAAAGGGATCGTTTACAGGGGCCTATTCCGATAAAATGGGATACCTCGATATTGCAGATCATGGCACCCTTTTCCTTGATGAACTGGGAGAACTCTCCCTCAATATGCAGATCAAACTTTTACGCGCCATTGATGGTAAAGATTATATGCCTGTGGGGAGCAACAGGTCAAAAAAGTCCAACTTCCGGGTTATAGCGGCTACCAACAGAAACCTCACAGAGCTTATTAAAAAAGGCGATATGAGGGAGGATTTTTTTTACCGCATTCATGTTATCCCGATAAAACTGCCACCTTTGAGAGAGAGGCCGGAGGATATCCCACTCCTGGTTGACCACTTTCTTTCACTCTTCACCAACGGTGAAAAAAAACCGGTCATCCCTTCAAAGGTGATGGACTTAATGATGAATTATTCGTGGCCCGGGAATATCAGGGAATTACAGAATGTAATACGGCGGTATCTGAGTGTTGGACGCTGGGATTTCATGAAGAGTGCTGATACTGATCAGGCAATTGAGGACAAAAACTACAATATGCCCGGGGAGACCTTAGGAGAGATAGAAAAAACCACCATAAAAAAGATCCTTGAACAAAACCTGTGGAACAGGACCCTCTCCGCACAATCGCTTGGTATCTCCAGAAGGGCCCTCTTTAGAAAAATAAAAAGATACGGGCTAATATAGCTCATTTCGGGCTATTTCGCCCATAATATCTTTCCCTGTTAATTCAATTAATTAGCTATTTACAGTCTGTTGAGCGGGCTATATCGCCCATAATTGGAACACTCCCCTGCCCTCTTTATTTCAAATTTACCATCATATTACTTGTTAAATCAAGCCGTTAGACGAAACCCGAAGATCAGGCATATAAATTGCTCTCTTCCATAATCGATCATGCACCCGCATGCTGTTAGCAGTCATATGGTTTCTGTCTGCCTGCTTGTTGTTAACACAATCGCTTTGCATGCTCATATGAAGCATAAAGGCTGGTTTCTGAGATGAGGATACTTGTTGTTGAAAATGATGCCTCTCCCGGTATTTCAGCAGGTGAACTGCTTGTTGAATGGGGATATGAGGTAACGCGCTGCATCAGCGGGAAAGATGCATTAACCGCTTTTAAAGAAAAAACATATGACCTTGTTATCATGGAGGTTAAGCTCCCTGATATGAAAGGAGAGGATCTGATTTCAAAATTAAAAGGGAGTTCCGCTGATTCACGGATAGTGGCCATGACCGATAAAAACTCAAGGGAAATGGAATCCCGGATACGGAAAAAAGGGATACTCTATTATATGGTCAGGCCAATCGTGACTGAAGATTTGAGGTCTCTTGTGGATTATATTTCTGTGAAAGAGAAAACAGGCGGCAAAGGTATTTTTTCATAATAATGAATGCTTAATAAACCGGAGGCATAGAACTGATAAAATGGAAAACAAATTATATATCACTGAAAATGACATGGAGAGGCTTGAACCTGTTCTGGATGCTGCACTCCAGAAAAACAGCCAGCAGAGGGATAATATTGAAAGACTCATGGATGACCTGGACAGGGCTGATATTGTCGATGATATGGATATACCTGATGATGTTGTGATCATGAATTCCGAGGTAACTGTTATTGACCTTGATTCAAAACAGCAGATGACATTTGCGCTTGTATTCCCTGAGAGTGCAGACCTTGATGACAAAAAAATCTCCATACTGGCGCCGGTCGGCTCAGCAGTCCTGGGTTACAGGGTTGGTGATACGGTTGAATGGGTGGTGCCATTATGCAAAAAGAGGCTGAAGATAGACAGGGTGGTTCAACATCCTGAAAAAATAAAAGCAAAAAAGAAAAGACTTAAAGTATAGCAGGCAAAAGGAAACCGGGGTTTATTTTTATGAATATCGAATTGATTCCAAAAAGATCAAATGAACTTATCCCTACAGATATACTCTATCAGACAGGTTACTGGGGGCAGGTAAAAAAAAGGCTGGGGTGGAGGCCCCTTGCCTTTGATCTCGCCCTCCGCGACCAGTTTGGGGATATCCTTGTGCTCACAAAGGATATTGGCAGCGGTATATCTGCCGCCTATATCCCACAGGGGCCTGAACATGGTCCTGAACCGGAAAAGTATGGTCTGTTTCTGGAAGAGCTGTCAGAGGAATTATTAAGGCACCTTGATCCTGAAACAGCCTTTATACGATATGATCTTCCATGGTCTGATCAATATTATGATCAGGGAGGCAACCATTCATCAGAGAATGTTTTTATTGACCGCCCTGAATCAAGACTCCGTGAACTGAGGATGAACTATGGGACAACAAGGTGGAACATCAGAAAGGCGGCATTTGATTTAACAGTAGCCGATACAGTACTTGTAGATCTCACAGAGGATACAGAGGAGATCTATGCCAGAATGAAAAGCAAAACCAGATACAATATAGGTCTCTCAAAAAGAAAGGGGGTAAGGGTTTGTAAGGCATCCATATCAAAAGTCCCGGAGTTTTATAACCTCTACAAACAGACCGCTGAAAGAAACAGGTTTACAGTATGTGATTACAGCAAGTTTTATGCGCTGTTTATGGCCCTTGATTGTGACCCGCACTCACCTGAGATCCATTTTCTGCTTGCCGAACATGAGGGCGAGATACTTGCAGGGGCCATAGTGGCCATCTCAGGCTCCACAGCAACCTATCTCTTTGGGGCATCAGCAAATCATAAAAGGAACCTTATGGCCTCATATGCTGTTCAGTGGGAAGCAATGATTCTAGCCAAATCCCGGGGGTGCATGGTTTATGATATGGGTGCAATTCCTCCTTCGAATGATCCAAAGCACCCTTTCTATGGGATGTATAGATTTAAATCGGGCTTTGGTGGACATATTGTTCACAGGGCCGGATCATGGGATTACCCGGTAAAACAGGCTGAATACAACCGTTTCAGGAGTATCGAAACAATGGATCAGGTAAAGGGATATTAAAAGGAGTCTTAATATCGAGACCCTATCTATTTTCATTCCAGGGGGCAAACTTAAAAAGCAACAGCATCCCGGGGATGGCAATCAGGGTGCATAAAATAAAAAAAGATTCCCAGCCCATGATCTTTGCAAGGTAACCGGTTGGTGCAGAGATAATAACACGGGGTACAGCCATAAGGCTTGATAGCAGGGCATACTGTGTGGCTGTAAATCTCTTATCGGTGATAGAGGCCATAAATGCAAGAAATGCGGCTGTACCCATGCCCATTGAAAAATTTTCAAAGGCAATGACCCCTGAAAGTGCAAGTACACTGTGCCCGATCCTTGCGAGCATGGCAAACCCTGCTGTTGAAATAGCCTGTAAAAAGCCAAATACCCAGAGACTCCTGTTTATCCCCAGCTTTACAATCGTTGTACCGCCAATAATAGCCCCAAAAATTATCGCCCATGTACCGAATACCTTCACCACTGCGCCAATCTCTGTCTTGGTAAAACCGATATCCATGTAGAATGGTATAGTTATGGCACTCGCCATCATGTCACCAACCTTGTAGAGCAGGATAAAGGCAAGCATCCATATTGCGCCGCTGCGTTTAAAATACTCAACAAATGGCTCGATAACCGCGGCCTTTAACGTAACAGGCGTCCCATCAACCTCTTTCGGTTCAGGGGTAAAAAGGGTTGTAACAATCCCTATAAGCATACACAATGCCATGATCATATAAACTGCTGTCCATGACATGTAATCAGCCATAATAAGGCCGCCACCTGATGCAAGCATATTCCCGAGACGGTAGCCTGACATATAGAAAGAGGTGCCGAGCCCAAGCTCGTTATCAGGCAGGTCTTCCCTCCTGTATGCATCAACAACAATATCCTGTGTGGCGCTGAAAAATGCCACAAGCACTGCCATAATCATCATTAAAAAAAGGTTATTCACAGGATTTGAAAACCCGAGCGCCATTATGGAGATCATAAGGCACACCTGTGATATCAGGAGCCAGCCTCTCCTTCTTCCTAAAAGCGGCAGGCGGTATCTGTCAACTATCGGCGCCCAGATGAATTTCCATGTGTAGGGTATCTGTACAAGGTTAACCATGCCGATAATCGTAAGGTCAATATTTTCATCCTTCATCCATGCCTGGAGGACGCCCAGTGTTAAGAGGAGAGGTACACCGCATGAAAAACCCATAATCAGGGAAACAAGCATTCGCCTGCTTAAAATAGTCTTAATGATATTTTTTTGTCCAATACCTGGCAATCGCCTATAACCTTAACTATCATGTTATTGAGATGGAAAAAGAAACCCCGCTTTTTAAAAGCGGGGTTCATATAAACATGGTTTTATGGAAAAATCAATTAAGGCTATTAGATATTTCCAATATAACATTTTAAACTAAGATTTTTTACCACGGAGTACACGGAGTTCACGGAGATTAAAAATAAAAATCTTCTCTGTGTCCTCTGTGCTCTCTGTGGTGAATTCCATTTTGTATTTTTCTCTATCCTTATGTGGTTGCAAGAAATGTATTGGGATCAAGTCTAATAGATGAATCAGCGCTGACCTTAAAATCATGATCCTTGACAAGCTTTAACAGAATGCCTGACTCACCGGTCTCAAGCTGGATTATAACGCTTAAAAATTCATCAACACGGCTGCACGGATATGGCACCCCCTTTTCATTCTTATCGATGATGTGCCTGTGAGAAAGGGCTGAAAACCATATCTCAACATTGAAATCCTCAGCAACCTTTTTAAAGTCCTGCATTATAGAGCCATCTACCTTTTCAAAATCAAGCCCGTCAACAATAAGAATATCAGGGATAAAGTCTATCTGAGCCTTCAGGTTTTCAAGATTTGCCCTGAGCCGTTTGATCTCAAAACTCTTATGCAGATAGGCAAGTATCATCCTGTTTCTTTCAAAAAGCATACGCCCTTCTGTGTCATCATTTTCACCAAGGGCCTTTATAAGATCTGAGTAAATAACCTGGTAATAGGACTTAACCTTTTCAGGTGTATCCTCAAGTGAAACATGCACAAGCCTCTTTTTCCTGAAAAGCATATCAAATGCTATATGGATCAGACATGCGGTCTTACCAACCCCGGCGCGTGCCATCAGGACACCAAGATTCCCTTTACCAAGACCGTCACCAGAAGACATCTCAAGCAGTTTTAAAGGACTGACCTTTATAAAATCATTCATAGTTATTTCCCTCCCCTTGCCTTTTCGGCATACTGTTTTTTAAGATCCTCTGATATTGCCTCCGGCACCTTTGCATACCGGCTGAATTCCATTGTAAACTCGGCCTTGCCCTGTGTAAGAGAGCGCAAAATCGTTGCATAACCGAACATCTCCGAAAGCGGAACCTCTGAGTCTATTACAGAAAAGACACCGTCTTCTGTTGAACTTATGATCATGCCCCTTCTCTGGTTGATCGAGGACATCACATTACCCTGGTATTCTGACGGGCTCTCAACTGATACCTTCATGATAGGTTCAAGGATAATAGGTTTTGCCTTACTGTATCCCTGGTTGAATGCCCCGATAGCGGCCTGGGTAAATGCCAGTTCAGATGAGTCAACCGCATGATACTGGCCGTCATTTATGGTTATTTTCATGCCTATTACCGGGAAGCCGATAAGGCGCCCTTTGTGCAGACACTGTTTAAAGCCCTTGTCAATGGCGGGGATGTATTCTGTCGGGATTGCACCGCCCTTAATGCTGTTAACAAACTCATAGGATTCATTTTCAGATGGCTCCATAAAACCTGCCACCCTGCCGTACTGCCCTGCGCCGCCGGTCTGCTTCTTGTGTATATAGTTGAATTCGGATTTCACTGATATGGCCTCACGGTATGCAACCTGTGGCATGCCTGTCTCCACCTCAGCGCCAAACTCCCTCTTCATCCTTTCAACATAAATATCCAGATGCAGCTCGCCCATACCGGAGATGATTGTCTGGCTTGACTCCTCATCAACCCTGCATCTGAATGTGGGGTCTTCCCTTGTGAACCTGTTCAGTGCCTTTGACATATTGATCCTGGCCTTGTTGTCCTTCGGGATTATACTAAGTGAGATAACCGGTTCGGGTACATAGATAGAGGTCATTGAATACCTGATGCTGCCGTCCGTAAAGGTGTCCCCGGAATAACAGTCCACACCGAAAAGGGTAACTATATCGCCTGCCTTTGCGCTTGTGATATCCTCCATCTCATCGGCATGCATCCTCGCAAGCCTTCCAACCTTGAGTTTCTTCCTGTCCCTTGTATTAACCAGATCATCACCCTTTTTGATAGAACCCTGGTATACCCTCAGGTATGTAAGCTGACCGTATGGTGTCACCTCAAGCTTAAACGCAAGGGCAACAAGGGGGGCATCAGGATTTGACTCAAGGACAATCTCCTTTTCATTGTCATCAAGGTCAAGGGCTATATTCTCAACTTCAGTCGGTGAAGGCAGATATCTTGTTACGCCATCCAGAAGGGCCTGAACGCCTACATTTTTATAGGCCGACCCGACAAATACAGGTGTAATATCCCTTGCGAGTGTGCCTTTCCTGATGGCATCGATAATCATTTTATCATCAGCTTTGCCTTCAAGCGCAGCTTCCATAAGGTCATCGGAATACATGGAGGCAGCGTCAAGCAGCTCTTCTCTTCTTTTTTCAGCCTGGTCAAGGAGGTCATCCGGAATCTCTTCAATCCTGATGTCATCACCAAAATTGCCTTCAAAATACATAGCCTTCATGGAGATCAGATCCACAACACCGACAAGATCACCCTCAAGTCCGATCGGTATCTGCATAAGAACCGCATTCAGGTTGAGCTTATCTTTCATCTGGTTTACAACCCTGAAGGGGTCTGCGCCTGATCTATCACACTTGTTTATGAATGCGAGCCTTGGGACCTTGTACCTGTTCATCTGCCTGTCCACGGTTATGGTCTGTGACTGCACACCTCCTACCGCACACAAAACAAGTATGGAACCATCCAGAACCCTTAATGCCCTTTCCACCTCGATTGTAAAATCCACATGGCCGGGTGTATCAATAATGTTGATCATGTGATTGTTCCACTCGCAATAGGTAGCAGCGGAAGATATGGTTATACCCCGCTCCCTTTCAAGCTCCATAGAGTCCATTGTGGCCCCGACACCGTCTTTACCCTTGACCTCATGGACAGTGAAGATCCTTTTTGTATAATATAATATCCTCTCTGTGAGAGTTGTTTTACCTGAATCAATGTGGGCACTGATTCCGATATTTCTAATCTTTTCTATGTCTTCTTTCATCTATTACCTCTACTCTAAATTTGATAAATAAAAAATCGTCTTTTATATGGATTTATTAACTGTTTGTCAACCGGTTTTAACATATCGTAATTATCGTATCAGTTAACCGAGAGATTAAAAAGACCATTTTCATGGCCCATCCTTCCCTCTTTCGTACCTTCCTTACTGTAATCGCCCTTAAAAGGATCATAATAATACCTGATACCATCCTGCATAATATAGAAAGATACAAACCCCTTTTCAAGCATACGCCCTACCCATAAAGGGATTTCATAACCAGACTGTCTCATCAGTGTTACCGAATCTATAAGCCCCACAGCGTCCCACATCTCAAATGGCCCCATTTCACGGTTAAATCCCCATTTAAGGGCATTATCAACGGTTATTATATCTTCTGCAATTTCAGGTATCCGGTTAGCCGCATAAACAAACTCATCACTTCTTGTTCTGAATGTGAAGATACCGGCACTGTCTGTAGCGAAATACAGCGTTTTTAACCTTGCCCCTGCGTCCTGATATCTTTTTGCAGCCTCTATGGATTCAAATAAAACAGGCTCCCTTTTTTTGTATTCCATGCTGTTGATATCAAGGACAAGTATCTGTTTAGTACCATTATTATCAATGATCTTTTTATAAAACCCGCTTCCGCTTTTTTCTCCAAGCAGCCCTTTTTCAACCAGCTTTCTGAATATATAAGGTGCAGCAAATGTCTCACGCCTCTCATCTAACTGGGCATTATCAAGGACATTCCTTGCTGCATGAATCAAGGTATCAACCCCTACAATATCCGTTGTCCTGAGTGTTGCACTCCTGGCAAAACCGGTAATCGTACCGGTAAGTTCATCAAGCGCCTCAAATGAAAGACCCAGTTCTGTCATCACCCTTATATTATTGAAGGTGGTAAACACCGCAATGCGGTTAGCAATAAAATTAGGTGTATCCCCTGCCATAACCGCATGTTTATCAAGCTGCCTTTCACAAAATTCCGATATCACCTCAATTACTTCCGGGAGTGTGTCAGGGCCATTAACAACCTCCACAAGCATCATGAACCTTGGAGGATTGAAAAAATGGGTAACCGCAAAGTGCTCCCTGAATGCCTTTGAAAACCCCTCGCTCAGTTTTGATGCAGATATACCCGAGGTATTTGATGTAACAATAGTACCGGGTCTTATTATCCCTTCAATCCTTTTATATAATGCCCTTTTAACAGCAATATCCTCTGTTACAGCCTCAATAATAATATCAACATTACTTAAAAGAGATATATCATCCTCCATATTACCAATCTTTATATGCCCTGCATATTCCGGCAGAATAAATGGGGGTGGATTTTTCTTTTTTGCCTCTTCAATCCCCCTTCGTGCAATGCTGTTTCTGAACTCTTTGTTTGCATAATCCATTCCTTCATCGTTTGACTGTGGAACAAGATCTATCAGACAGGTATCAAGGCCACAATTTACAAGCAGGGCTGCAATTTTTACGCCCATTACGCCCGCACCAATCACACCTGCCCTCTTAAAAACCCTTTTCATGCTATACTCCCCTCTGTTGAAAACCGGGGGAGCTGTATCGGCCTGTTGATTCATATTTTGGTATTTTCAATTGACTTTTACCTAATTTTAATATATTTTAACAAAGTTTTTAATATAAGTTCTACTCACACTTACATAAAGACAATCAATATGTGGCTCTACAGAGAACGCCTTAATTACTACGAAAAACTCAGGAGATCATTATATGAAATAATGAGAGATTCACTTGAGTTGCGTTTAATTAAGATATCACTTATTGATTCTTTCAACAACTACCTGAAAAATGATGTTGAATACAGCTTTGTGGACAAAAGCGAGTTAAGGCCAAAATCCAAAAAGATGGAAAAGGAGTCGGAACTCTTCAACACATTTATAATAATTTTCTGCGAAGGGATCGTTGACCCATCGCTCAAGAATTATATCCGCTTCTTTCCTGAAAATAAAGTCATAAAAAAGAATCTTGATGATCTGCCAGATTTCACACTCTATAAAAATTTCAAAAACAATATCAAATATTTTGACAACAAACCCTTTCTTGATTTTATAGAGGATCTCTCATTAATAGATTATGCCCTCCTCATCCAGCAGGACCCGACCGTTAAAAAGAAAAACAGGTATGCCCTAACCCATTTTCATGTAAAGATAGACTGGCCCATAACAGACGCGGCAGAGGACCTGGCAAAATACCTGAGATATATCCAGAACAACCTCTATGAAAACGGTGATGAATATGCACGGATAATCCAGAATAAGCTTTTTGAATATTATGGGTGCCACTACAACGTGGGAGGGAGAAGGACAGCGGCCCTGATTGCCTCACAACTGCTCCGAAGGCTTTCGGTAATAAGCACCATATATATATCGAGTTCCGAGTCAAGGACAATGGTCAAATATTCAGAAAGAGGGCTCTCTAAATTTTTTCTGATTCAACTTACAAATGATCATATCAATGCCCTTGCTTCAAAGGAAAAAATGGATGTGGAGAGATTTAAAAATGTATATCTTTTTCCGGGGAGGGGCTATCATGTGGGTGTCTCAGAGGCGGTGTATGATTACACAGAATATTCCAGACCCCCTGAGGATGGTAAGATCCGGAAAATCAAACCGGCCTACAACTGGCTGAAGGTCATTGATGAGTTTCTGCATCCCCGGCCTGAGTTGAGCCACCTGAGGCCAATCAACTACAGGTGGGTATATTCACCTGAATAAAAGCCATGATTATATGCTTATTGTTGAATACAGATCTTAAAAATGCTAAAAGTCTTAAAAACAATATTAATCTTTACGGTTATACCTGTGATTTATGATTAACCTATAAACCCCGGAGAATATATGTCCATTAAACGTTTTTCAGTTATATTATTTGCTGTCATCTCTCTGGCCCTCCCCTGTGCGTCAGGGAGAACGCCTGATATTAAATCCCTTTTTCCTGATATAGAGGGTTTTACCAGATCAAATGATGTTGTAAGTTACAGGCCTGATAACCTCTTTGAATATATTGACGGCGCTGCAGAGCTGTACCTCATGTATGATTTCAATGGTCTTAACCTCCAACAGTATAAAGATAAGAATGGAAACACCATCACTGTAGAGATATATGACCAGCAAACAGTCAACAACAGCTTTGGTATCTACAGCCAGGAAAGGCCATATGAATGCGAATACATTGATATAGGGACTCAGGCAACCTATATGGAAGGTTACCTCAATTTTTACCAGGGTAGATACTATGTGAAGATATCAGGGTATAATCTTGGCATAAAAGACAGGGAGCACCTTACCTCTACAGGGAAAAAGGTATCAGGCGCACTGGGAGAAGAAACCCTGCCGCCTGCCATGTTCAAGATATTCCCTGAAAAGACAAAGGTAAAAAACAGGGAGGAATATATACCAAAGGACTTCCTGGGCTATTCCTTTTTTACAAAGGCATTTACCGCAGAATATCAGGATACAGGATCAACGACCTATAAATTGTTTATTATTGAAACCGCTGACAGGTCTGCACTTGAAAAGGCCTTGAACGAATACATGAAAGCCGCAAATATAAAAGAGGATCTCATGAAGGATGGGATACATGAAGTTGATGACCAGTATCAGGGAAAGCTGTTGATATCGGTGAAAGGGAAACACATTGTTGGCGCACTCAATCCTGAGAATGCAAAAATAGACCGTGGGTTAATCAACCAGGTAATATCCAGTTTGAAATAATTTTACAAACCACATGAGTTATAAATAAAACTTTTTAATCAGGAGACATATCAATGCAAGAAAACACTATGGATAAAAACCGCAGGAGATTTTTAAAGGTTAGCATAGCCGGACTCGCTGGCGCTTCTCTGCTTCCTTCATGTATGAAGAAAATGCCAGTTGATGAGAAACCCAATTTCGTTTATCGCACACTTGGCAAGACAGGCATAAAACTGCCGATAGTAAGCATGGGTGTAATGAACACCATGAACCCCAAGCTGGTAGAGGCTGCATACAATGCAGGCATAAAGCACTTTGATACGGCATCGCTCTACGGCCAGGGTAAAAGCGAGGGTATGTTGGGTGAGTTTTTCAGGGACAAACCCAGGGACTCATTTGTTCTGGGAACCAAGGTCGCCATGCCCGGGATGATGTTCGGCTCGCTGAACAAAGATGCAAAACCCCAGGATTTTATCAATGAATTTGATAAAGGCATGAAACGTATAGGGCTTGATTATGTAGATATCCTTTACCTGCATGGACCAGGCAGCAGGGAGTCAACCCTTTTTGAACCCTATCTTGAGGCGATGAAACAGGTAAAAAAGGAGGGCAGGGTACGCTTTATAGGCGTTTCGACCCATCAGAACCAGGCCGAAGTGATCAGGGCCGCCATAGAAAGCAAGGCATATGATGTGGTGCTTGCGGCCTACAACTCGACCTACCCGAACATTGATGATATTAAAAAAGCCATTGCAGAAGGGGCAAAGGCAGGAGTGGGCATAATCGGCATGAAGACGGTGGCCGGTATTGTCGGTGGCGGACCCGGTCAACCAAAAAAGACACCCACAAATGAGGAGATTACTGCTGCAATAAAATGGGCACTGGAGGATAAAAATGTAACGACTATTATACCGGGCTGGCAAACCTTTGACCAGATTCATTCGACTATTGCAGTCATGGAAAACCTGAAAATGACCGTAGCGGAGAGGAGCCTCCTGAACAATACTAATAAACAGGCAGGGCTTTTATGTTACCAGTGTGAAAAATGTCTGCCCCAGTGTCCGGCCGGGCAGCATATCCCGACATTTATGCGCAGTTATATGTACGCACATGGTTATAAAAACATGCAGATGGCAAGGACAACCCTTGATTCAATGAACATCAAAAAGATCGCATGTGAAGACTGTGATACATGCACGGTTACATGTGCAAAGGGTTTTAATGTAAAAGAGAAGATAATGAACATTGCAAGATTAAGGGATATCCCGACCGACTTTCTGGTTTAGTTAGTTTCTAACTGTAGCACACAGAGAACACAAAAAAGCCATGCACCCAAAAGGGGGCATGGCTTTTGTTTTCCCATATACCGTACACCGCAGACCTCAAACCGAAAACCGCATACCGTTCTTTTACTCCACCAGCTCCACATTCCAGTAGAGATACTCCCTCCATGTCTGGGGGATCTGCCTGAAGCCTATTGTGATCCTTACAGCCGGCACCCAGGATGGCATGGCAGGTTTTTTCATCAGTCTCATGGTTGCCTCCCCCGGTGTTCTCCCGCCCTTTTTCCTGTTACAGTCTATACAGCAGGTGACAATGTTTGCCCATTCTGTTCTGCCGCCCCTGGATTTAGGTAACACATGGTCATAGGTCAGGTCTTCAGGGGGAAATTTTCTCCCGCAGTACTGGCATTTGTACCTGTCCCGGGCATAGATATTCTGCCTTGAAAATTTCACCGGTTTGATATTTCTTTTTATCGAATTTAACAGCCTTACAACAGAGGGGAGCTTTATGGTAAAACTTACTGAATGTATATTTGTACCATACTCCTCTATCACCTCTACCTTGCCTGAAAAAAGCAGGGTGATAGCCTTTTTCCAGTCTATAACCTTTATGGGTTCATATGAAATGCTGAGCAGTAATACCTGATCCATGGCTCTTACCTGTAATGGTATGCACAAACCGGCCTTTAAAACTAAATCAAATCATCACTGGTCGCGCATGCTGCTGGGAAAGTCGTCCGATGTGCATAGTTATTCTATCAGGGTTTTTAAATCTTCTTCCGTTTTCGAACTTTCGCTTATCTTAAGACTCTCTTCAAATTCCCTGAAAAACTGGTCCTTTTCCTTCCAGTCCGGCCCGAAATATTTATTAAAATAAACACCAAGTCTTTCAAAAAATGTCATCCAGCTTGGAATAAACTTGTTTTCTACAAGCTCTTCCAGAAAGAATCTGAGTTCGGGAAGGGTTTCCTTTGGCAGGAAAAATACAGCGCCCAGTTGAATAGACTTCTTTAATGCGTCAGGTGTGAGGGCATGGGCTGTCAGCATGACTGTAGGGAGACCTTTTGACACTGATTTCTTGAGCAGCTCAAATCCGTTTACCCCCATGATGTCAAGGATCACTATGTCATAGGTATACTTTGAAAGATACTCACAGGCTGCCTCATAATCGGAGGCCTTGTGAAGAAAGCACATGTAAAGCTCATCTTCAATAGTCTCGATAATATCCGGTTCATCGTCTACAACAAGAATCGCCAGGTCATTCATGATACTGTCATCAAGTAACATTTTAAATGCTGACCTCCTTCATCAATACCCCTTTAATAAGACATACTGTGAGATAGATTTTAACAGATAAAACACATATGGCCGGTCATTAATCTGACCGGCCTTAAAAATATTTGTCTATACTTATATGATTTTATGAAAGGAATCAAGCCCACTTTATGGAAAAATTTAGGATTTCTATTCCGGTTTTAAAATCAACATGGCAAGGGGCGGCATTGTCAGGTTCAGGGAATAGGGCTTTCCGTGCCATTCAACATTATCAGAATGAACACCGCCCTTAAGCCCTATGTCCGACCCGCCGAAATTTCTGGAATCTGAGTTCAGGATCTCCCTGTAAAAGCAGTGAACCGGGACACCGATCCTGTAATTTTCTCTTGGCGCAGGGGTAAAATTATATACAAAGATGAGGATACCGCCTTTTTTATCCCTGCGTAAAAACGATACGACAGATGATTCGGCATCCCTGAAGTCGATCCACTCAAAACCTGTATATGAAAAATCCACCTCATGCATGGCAGGTTCCTGGTGATAAATCCGGTTTAGCTCCCTTACATAATCCCTTATCTTCTGATGGCTTTCATACTGCAACAGATGCCATTCAAGGGTCTGGTCATGATCCCATTCCTGCCACTGTCCGATCTCACTCCCCATAAAAAGCATTTTTTTCCCAGGCTCTCCATACATGTAGCCTAAAAGGAGACGCAGGTTTGCAAATTTCTGCCAGTCATCACCGGGCATCTTGGCGAGCAGTGATGCCTTTCCGTGAACGACCTCATCATGTGAAAGGGGCAAAATGAAATTCTCATGAAAGGCATACAGGAGGGCAAAGGTGAGTTTTTCCATGTGATATTTTCTGTGAACAGGGTCCTTGGAAATGAATGTAAGCATGTCATGCATCCAGCCCATGTTCCATTTGAACATAAAACCAAGCCCACCCAGATGAACCGGCAGGGTAACGCCAGGCCATGCAGTTGATTCCTCGGCTATGGTGACCACACCGGGGAACAGTTCATATATCTTTGTATTCAGGGTTTTTATGAATTCAATGGCCTCAAGGTTTTCTCTGCCGCCATATCTGTTGGGTATCCATTCTCCCTCATTTCTTGAATAATCAAGATAGAGCATTGATGCAACCGCATCCACCCTGAGCCCGTCTATGTGAAACTTATCAAGCCAGAAAAGGGCATTTGCCACAAGAAAGTTTCTAACCTCGTTCCGGCCATAATTGAATATAAGGGTATCCCAGTCTTTGTGAAATCCCTGTCTCGGGTCTTCATGTTCATACAGATGTGTCCCGTCAAAATATTCAAGGGCATATGAGTCCTTCGGGAAATGGGCAGGCACCCAGTCAAGCAGTACGCCTATCCCCTCGCAGTGGCATTTGTCAACAAATGCCATGAATTCCTCCGGCCTGCCGAACCTTGATGTGACCGCATAATAACCTGTAACCTGATACCCCCATGAACCGTCAAATGGGTGTTCCGAAACAGGCAGGAGTTCAATATGATCATACCCCATTGACTTTACATAGGGGATGAGTTCTTCTGCCATCTCACGGTATGTAAGCCACCTGTTTCCCTCTTCAGGCCTGCGCCTCCATGAGCCCAGGTGTACCTCATAAACTGACATAGGTTTATCAAGGGGATTTCTATCCTTTCTTTCGGCCATCCATTTTGCATCCTTCCAGGTATAGCAGTCAAGGTCATGAACCACTGCCGCTGTTTTGGGTCTTTCTTCAAACCTGAATGCAAAGGGATCAGCCTTTACAAGTATCACATCATCATTGGTCCTGATTTCATACTTATACAAAAGATCCTGACCCAGATGCGGGACAAAGAGCTCCCATATACCGGATGAGCCGCGGTTACGCATCATATGCCTTCTGCCATCCCACTGGTTGAAATCTCCTATCACACTCACCCTCTTAGCTGATGGTGCCCAGACAGCAAAAAGGGTGCCTTTCACCCCCTGATGGGTAATGATATGGGCGCCAAGCCTGTCATATATCTTGTAATGATTGCCCTGGCCATAAAGGTACATGTCAAATTCGCTCAGTATTGGCATAAAGGAATAGCAGTCAAAAAATGATGACCTGTTTCCACCTTTAAATTCCACATCAAGCCGATAGGGTTTTATCATGGTGCCGGATGGGTATAGAACCTCAAACAGCCCGTTCTTTGCAACCCCTGTTGACCTCCCAGGGATATCAGGGGTAAGGCCCTTAACCGATATATGCTTTGCCCCGGGGATGAATCCCCTTACAATAAGCCGGTCATTTTCATAATGCGGCCCAAGTATACTGAATGGATCTGCAAGATTTCCCGCGACAAGATTTTCCACATGTTCTTTTTTAAGTGAGTACGACAATGTATTCCCCTTCTAGAATTTGAAATTTGAGATTCCAAATTTGAAATTTTCAATCTTGAATCTTGAATTTATCACGCCCACGCCACAAGGCCCATTACAAACGGGTTTTCAAGCCGTTTCTTGCTTGACATAATGCGCACAGTATACCCGAATCGTCCTGTACCCCGGCAGTCTATAAAGCCTTTAAAAAGATGGACACCATTATCAAGCCCTGCCGGTAAAAGCTCCTTTGTCTCTCTGTCAACAAATTCCCCCTTGTGATCGAGCCTGCCAAAATAGGCCTCCACTGTTACATCATCGGTGGTAAGCTCTCCGAGGGTTACCTTTGCTGTAATTTCAAGTCTTTCACCTATTGGTATATCTCTGCCCTCATCTGATCTTACTTCAAGCACAGAGACGCTGCTCCACCCTGTCATGACCTTCTGTCTCCACGATGAAAGGGATTTCGTTTCACTAAACCCGTTTTTAGATAGCCTGTCATACCTTGCCGAACACGGGAGGTAAAAGCGGTCGGTATATTCCTGCACCATCCTGTGAGAATTGAATACCGGTACAAGATCATGCAGACCTGCCTTCATCTTCTCTATCCAGCCCCTTGGGATGTCATCGTTCCCCCTTCTGTAGAAAAGCGGAACAACCTCCTTTTCGAGCAGATTATAAAGATCACGGCTCTCTATATTATCCTGGGCAGAATAGTCGTAGTATTCCTCACCCTTACCTATGGCCCAGCCGTAATCGCTTTTATATCCCTCATCCCACCACCCGTCCAGGACACTCAGGTTAAGGGAACCGTTTGCAAGTGCCTTCATCCCGCTGGTGCCACAGGCTTCAAGGGGCCTTCTGGGGGTGTTAAGCCACACATCTGTGCCAGAAACCATTACATGGGCAATATGTGAGTTATAATCCTCCAGGAAAACTATACGCTTTCTGAACCTTTCTTCGTTTGCATAATGAGTTATAGTCTTTATAAATTCCTTGCCTTCGTTGTCCTGCGGGTGCGCCTTTCCGGCGATAATGATCTGGACAGGAAATTCCGGATTATTAAGGATCTTTGCCAGCCTGTCAGGATTTTTAAAGAGCAATGTGGCACGCTTGTAGGTGGCAAACCTCCTTGCAAAACCTATGGTCATTGCATCGGGTGTAAGCACATCATTGGTGCCCATAATCTCAGCCGGGGTAGCACCCCTCCTTTTCATCTGATCTGCAAGCATCCTGCGGCAAAATGCAACCAGATGACCTCTGCACCTTTCATGGTACCGCCATAATTCAGTATCCGGAATATTTTCTATCTGTGCCCATACCCTCTGGTTATCAGGGTCTTCTGCCCAGTCAGGTCCAAGGTACCTGTCAAACAGGGCAGATTTTTCACTTGCGATCCAGGTAGGCACATGTATACCGTTTGTAACATAATCTATCGGGATATCCTCAACAGGGTGACGCGGCCATACCTTCTGCCACATTGCACGCGAAACCCTTCCATGCAGCCTGCTCACACCGTTTGCATGGGAAGAGAGTCTTAAGGCAAGTGTACTCATGCCGAATTTTTCTTCCTCGTTTCTGGGGTCAATCTTTCCATACCCTAAGAGCACCCTGAAATTCAGGCCAAGCTCCTTGGCATATTCCTCAAAGTATGTCCGTACAAGGGCCGGGTCAAACACATCATTACCGGCAGGCACAGGGGTATGTGTGGTAAATACGGTCGTGGCTATAACAAGCTCCCTTGCCTCATCAAAGGTAAGTCCATTTTCTCTTCTGTAGATATTTATCCTTTCAAGTGCGGAAAAGGCAGAGTGCCCTTCATTCATGTGTATAACAGTCGGGTCTATGCCCAGCACCTTTAAGGCCCTTATGCCTCCGATACCTAAGACTATCTCCTGCCTGATCCTCATCTCCCTGTCGCCCCCGTAAAGCTGGGCGGTTGTCCTGCATACCTCGGGTGAATTTGAAGAGACATTGGTATCGAGTAGATAAAGGGGTATACGGCCCACATCCACACGCCAGATCATGATATTCACCTTTTCACCCTTGAAATCAACCGATACCTGCACAGGTTTTCCTTCGGAGTCCCTTATCAGTCTTACAGGCATATTATGGAAGTCATTAACAGTATAGGTCTCCATCTGCCACCCGTCATTGCTCAGGTACTGGCTGAAGTAACCTTCCTGGTATAAAAGGCCCACTCCGACAAGAGGGATATTAAGGTCACTCGATGATTTCAGGTGGTCCCCTGAAAGTATACCAAGCCCCCCTGAATATATGGGCAGGCACCCGGCAAGACCGAACTCAGCAGAAAAATAGGCCACCCTGAATTCCTTTTCAGGGGAATAATCAAGTGCCTTTATCCTTGGCTGGGACAGATACCTGTCAAAATCCTGTGAGATCCTGTCCAGCTGGGCCATAAAACCCTGGTCTTCAGCAAGCTCAACAAGCCTTTCCTGGCTGACGAGCCCCAGCATAAGAACCGGGTTGTGCCTGCATTCTGTCCATAGCCCTGGGTCAATCCGCCTGAAAATATCCCTGATTTCACCCCGCCAGCTGAACCGCAGGTTGTAAGCGAGTTTACGTAAGGGTTCAAGGGTAGTGGGAAGATTCGGAACAACATTATATTTCTTTAATGGTTTCATAATTTCTGCCTCTTCTAAATCTGGCGATTATCGCCGTTTATTCAAGATCTTCCTTTGTTACCACAGTAATGCCCCGGGGGGTAACAGTAAAGCGCTCCCTGTCTTTCATAGGGTCAATGCCGATCTCCATGTGATGGGGTATTTTTACCCCCTCGCATATAATGGCCTTTTTTATCTTTGCATGCCTTCCGATTACTACATTCTCCATCAATACCGACTCTTCAACACTTGACCAGCTCTGTACAAGCACATTGTATGAAAGGACGCAGTTTCTCACTACCCCTCCGCTAAGTATCGAGCCGTGTGCGACAAGCGAATCAAGGGCCATACCCATCCTGGGATGTTCGGAATTATTCTGGGCAAACACGGTTTTGACGGGGGGAAACTGCCGCTGGTTTGTGCGTATGGGCCAGAGCCTGCCGTACATGTTAAAGTACGGGTCAACGCCTGTAAGGTCCATGTTCGAATTCCAGTAGGCATCAAGGGTACCCACATCGCGCCAGTAGCCTGAATCCCTTGCCCTCTCATTATATACCTCATTTCTGTTTCCCGCCTCATCGGTTTCAACTACCATATCACCTATCCGGTTCTGTTTTATATAGGGGTAAGCCATAACCTTGAGTTTATCCAGGATATGAGGAAGGATATCATGACCGAAATCGGGTTTTTCATCCTGCTTAAGGATATCAAGCAATACCTTTGTCCTGAAAATGTATATACCCATTGAGGCAAGTATCCTTGAGCTGTCTGACGGGATGGTTTTAGGGTTCTGTGGTTTTTCCTGAAACCCTGTAACCCTGTAGCTGCTATCCACCTCAAGCACGCCATATTCACGGGAGAGTTCCTTTCTGGCCTCGATAACAGATACTGTTACATCCGCATCATTAGCCTCATGGTAGTTCCTGAAAAGGGTATAATCCATCTTGTACACGTGATCACCCGAAAGGATCAGTATATTGGCAGGATTTTCCTGCTCTATCAGGTATACATTCTGGCGTATAGAATCCGCTGTGCCCTGGTACCATTTCTCACCGGTCATCATCTGGGGAGGTGCGACCTTCAGGTAATGACCCAGGTCATGGCTGAAAATGTTCCATCCCTGTTCAAGATGATGCATCAGGGTCTGTGATTTGTATTGTGGCAACACGATTATTTTGTAAATGCCAGAATTAATGCAGTTTGAAAGGGTGAGATCAATAAGCTGGTATATCCCCCCAAAGGGTATTGCGGGTTTTGGTGTGTTTTTAGTGAGAGGCATAAGACGCTCGCCTTTGCCGCCAGCCATTATTATCGCAAGAGAATTCTTCATGTTAAATGCCCCGGTTGTTAAATAAATAAATCCAAAATAATCTTACGCTGATTGTTTCAGGAAATAAGGCACCTGAAATGGTATGAAATTAATAATGCCTATAATATCGCTATAGAGTCATTTTTCTGAAGGGTTATTATAGATTTCATATCAATAAAAGGTCAATTAAAAAACTTTAATTTATTTATACTAAATATATTAAACAGACATTAATCTGGATTTTTTGGAGCAACAATATTTTTGACTTGAAAGAACATCAAAATACCCTTATCGTATCCAGTCTGAAATAAGGAATGATACAAAAAAAATCAGGAGAAAAAATTATGTTAAAAATTGGCTTTATCGGCTGGAGGGGCATGGTCGGCTCCGTGTTAATGGAAAGGATGATCCAGGAAAAGGATTTTCATGATTACGAGGCAATTTTTTTTACCACATCAAATATAGGAGGGAAAGGGCCTGATATAGGGATGAGTACACCGGCTCTCCAGGATGCCTATAATATAGATATTCTGTCAACACTTGATATAGCAGTCACATGCCAGGGAAGCGATTATACCAAGCAGATTTTCCCCGAGCTCAAAAAAAGGGGCTGGAAAGGTTACTGGATAGATGCCTCATCGGGCCTGCGCATGGAAAATGACAGTATAATCGTCCTTGATCCTGTAAACCGTCCGGTAATTGATAAAGGGCTCAAATCGGGCATTAAATCATATATAGGCGGTAACTGTACTGTGAGTCTGATGCTGATGGCCATTGGCGGTCTGTTTGAAAACAATCTTGTTGAATGGATTACAAGCATGACCTACCAGGCGGCATCCGGTGCCGGCGCAAACAATATGAAGGAACTGGTAGCACAGATGGCGGCGATCGGTGCCATAAATGACCCTGATCTATCGGCTGTTGAACTTGACAGGCTCATTACAAATGAGATGAGAGGGCAGGCATTTCCAACTGAATTCTTTGGGGCCCCCCTTGCCGGGAGCCTTATCCCCTGGATTGATGCGGCCATGGAATCGGGCCAGACCAAGGAGGAGTGGAAGGGTTATGCTGAAACCAACAAGATACTTGGCACAAAAACCCCGATACCGGTAGACGGTATATGTGTAAGGGTAAGTGCCATGAGATGTCACAGCCAGGGGTTAACAATAAAACTAAAAAAGGATGTTCCTCTTAATGAACTGACTGAGATGATAGCAAAGGCAAATGAGTGGGTAAAGGTAATACCCAATGACAAGGCATCAACGCTTAAAGGCCTGTCACCCGCAGCAGTTAGCGGGACACTCACAGTACCTATTGGCAGGATCAGAAAAATGAAGCTCGGCCCTGAATATCTCACCGCATTTACTGTTGGTGACCAGTTATTATGGGGTGCAGCAGAACCCATAAGAAGAATACTGAATATAGTGATTGAATACCTAAGATAGGGTTCCAGGGTTCGAGGGGCCAAGGGTTCAAGTTTTTTTATTCTGCGACCATGACAGATATAAAACCCAGGCACTGCAATTACACCATTAACAAAATCTGTAGAGACAAGGCA
>CAZCMD010000039.1:22943-33224 GCA_964499695.1 uncultured Desulfatiglans sp. | reverse complement strand
CAGCAGAAAAATTTGGAAAACCAACGGCAAACAGCATACCATCGATTGTCCGCAGTTATAAGGCAGTCGTAACAAAGCAGGTCAGAGATATAAATAATAATCCTGATTACCTTTTCTGGCAAAGAAGCTATTATGAACACATAATAAGGAATGAAGAATCCTATTTGAAGATCGCAGAATATATCCTGAATAATCCCAAAAAATGGTATGAGGATAAATATTATGGATAGACTGACCTGTATACCTGTCTCCCGTAGGGGCACGCCGCAGCGTGCCCGTGAGGATGGCACGGTATGCAGTAATGATTCGGGCACGATGCATCGTCTCCCTACAGTAATATGAAAAATTAAATAATTAGGATAAAATATGTCACCAACAGAAATAAGGTCATTTCAGTCTATGTCCGAAAATGTCGGGCAGTTCAATCTCACAGGTAAAACAGTGCTCATACCTGAAATGAACAGGTTTGGATGCCGTCTCCTTGCTGCCGTATTCAGGAGTTTTGGTATCAATGCCGTCCTAATGGATACGTTCAAGGGGTTAAGCCTCGGACTTGAACACACCTCAGGCAAGGAGTGCTTCCCATGCCAGGTTACCTTGGGCGATATCCTCCACCATTTGCGAAGCGAGCAGGAGAAAAAGGGAAAGGGTTTTAATATAAACGACTATATCTATTTTCTTGTTGAGGCGGGCGGGCCATGCCGGTTCGGGATGTACAATAAATACCAGAGGATAGTACTTGATTCATTCCCGGAATACAGGGGGCTGAAGATCAGTTCGCTCACCACTGACGATGGCTACTCCTTTAACGGGCTTATTGACAGCAAAAAGACGGTTGACCTGAGAAAATCCGGTTTTTTTTCCCTGGTTATCGGTGATATCCTTGACAGGCTCCTGTGGCGGATAAGACCTTATGAAAGAGAAAAGGGCAGGACTGATGAGCATATGGAAAAGGCCCTGATAAGGCTTGAGGCAGCCTTTGAAAAATATGGCGAACAGAAGAACTTTCATGCAATAACAGAGACCCTTGTAGAGATAGTCAAAGAAGCAAGAGAGATCATTAACCCCATGATCCCGCCAAAACCCCTTATTGGGGTTGTGGGCGAGATATACCTCCGCACACACATCCGCTCAAATCAGGATCTCATTCGTACCCTTGAGAAACACGGGGCAGAGGTGGTTAACGCATCAATAGTAGAATGGGTAAATTTCATCAGCTACAGTGATTACAAAGGGGCAGGTGTAAGTCTCAGGCTTAATCTCAAGCAGTTGAGGTTCAATGACCTGTTAAGTTCCCTTGGAAAGATATTAAAATACAGGGCGGAACTTTTTTACCAGGAGATGAGGCAGAAACAGGTCTATAACCGTATCATGCCTCTGATCGATATAGCAGGGGATCATAAGGTGAGTGATCTGGACCGCCTGATTGAAAAAGAGGAACTCTTCAACTTTGAGATCGGCACAGAGGCCTGCTTAAGTATCGCTGGCATCATGGAATATGTTCATCAGGGCTTTAACGGTGTAGTGAATGTATACCCGTTTACCTGTATGCCAAGCACCATTACATCTGCGGTTATAAGCCCTGTAATGGGAAGAATGGGGATTCCCTACATTGATACACCATATGATTCAAGCCTTCAGCCGGGACGGGAGGCGGCAATACGGACATTCATGTATCAGGCGGAACAGCATATGAAGAGAAAGGGGAGAAAGGGCATAGGGTTTTAACCTGATACAAGTTCTCCCTTAAGCCATTTCAGGTATGAGCTGTTGCCATCTTTAACAGGCAGCGCAAGTATTTCAGGCACCTCATAGGGGTGTATTCGCTTAACCTCATTTTCCAGCTCAATAAAGTGCTTCCTGTCCGATTTGACAATAAGCAGCCATTCCTGATCTTCCATTATCCTGCCCTGCCACCTGTACATACTGTTGACAGGCCCGCTTATCTGTACACAACCGGCCAGCCTCTTTTCAATAAGTGCCTCAGCAATCTCCCTTGCCTTTTCCCTGTCATTCACCGTGATAAAAACCTGAATAAAATCTGTCATTAATCTTTATCCCTCACTTTCTCTTTTTTTTCTATATCTCTTTTTATATAGTGCTCATCCAAAAACTGGTGTTTTTTTATGAAAGCGGTCAGCCCTCAGCGTTCAGCTTTCAGCCAAAGGCTTTCAAACCAAAGAGTTAGCTGACAGCTGATCGCTGAGGGCTGACCGCTCCATCCAGAATTTGCCTCTTTCTAGATGGACACTATATAGCATGATCTATCCACAGTGTATATGGCCCTGGTAACCTTTGCAGGCTTGACAAAGATCATAAGCCCCAATATATTCCCCTGCCAGTGTCATTGACATGCAGATAAATTCGTCTGCCCGGATACCAATACAAGGAGCTCATGTTAACCGAATATGAAAACCATCAATGAAAAAAAACATTATTTCAAAAATATCAACCTCATCATGATTTTATCATTTCTGTTTTTTTTAACCATGCAGACCTGTTTCATAAACAGGGTTTATTCAGGGGTTGAGCAGGATGCAGCAGCAAAACCGGACATCAGCGAGAGTATTGTCGCAGAACTAAATGGCGTACGTATATCTACACATGACCTCCTGAAAAGGTATAATCTTTTTATCTTTATGTCAGGGGCGCCCTCAGATTACAGGGACAGGGTCTCTGTAAATTCCTATCTTGACAACTACATGGGGGAACTTCTCCTGCTTCAGGAGGCGAAAAAGATGAAGGTCAGTGTGGGGAAGGATGAGATTCAACAGAAAAAATTACAATATCTTAATAGAAATTTTCGCACAGAGGCTGAATTTATAAAAGGACTTGAGAACGCCAGGCTGACAAAAGATGATGTGGAGAGATATTTTGAAAATAATATAATGGTATACAAGCTTGCCAGTACAAAGTTTGGAAGCACAGATATCCCTGATGAAGAGGCAAAAAGCTACTTTGACCGGAATTATAACAATTTTAATGGGCCTGAAAGGGTAGCAGTAAGCCATATACTCATATGCCACACGGACAGCACAGGTTGCAGGAGTGACCTTGATAAGCAGCAGGCAAAGGAATTTGCAGTGAGTATAAGAAAGAATGCAACCCCTGAAAATTTTGCAAAACTGGCAAAACAGTATTCCTCTGACAGGACCGGAGAAGATGGTGGCGGCCTGGGTTTTATTACACGGGGTTCAGCACTGCCCGCATTTGAAGCAGCGGCCTTCAGCCTTGAAGGGGGCGGGATATCCGATGTTGTTGAGACAGAGGTCGGTTTTCATATAATCTATGTAACAGCCAGGCAAAAGGCCAGGTCAATTACATTTGAAGAGGCAAAAGAGACCATCAAAAGAGCGCTCAGGGAGGAGGATATTGCATCTAAGCTATCAAACTATACCGCTGAACTCCTGAAAACGGCTGATATAAAACGGTATGCGGCCTCAGATAAAGGCATTGAAGAGGGCGTTAAAGAATCAGCAGTAAAAGCTGTAAAAGAGGCGCCATTACAGGAAAAGAAATTCCAGACATTTAAAAATTCAGGTCTGAAATTAAATATAAACAGCAAAGGGCAGCCTGTTATCATCTTTTTCAGCAGGGTAGGGTGCTCCCACTGCGAATGGATATCGGAGACCTTTAACACATTAGCCCTCGAATATATGGGAAAGGGCCTTATTGAGGCACATCATTATGATGTGGCAACAATGGACGATATACTGACGACAGGTGTTATTGAAAAAGAGATCCCGAAGGAATATCTCAAATACAAGCAGGAGAGGTCACCTGACTCTGTTCCATATTTTAATTTCGGGGGTATTTATGAGAGGCTCGGCACGGGTTATGAGGCATCAGATGACTTCTTTGCAGAAGAGGTTGAGATGCGGCAGGTAATAGATTCCTTTAATTATTAGGGATATTCAACCTATAAAAATACTTGACAATTTTCCGGATTCATGAAAGTTTACCGGTGTTTCTTTATTTTTTCCAACAAATAATTTTATAAAGTTAATACGAATCTTTTTGGCATGTTTTAATGGGGGTTTCGTATGGAGGGGTACTGGTACCCTTCTCATTTTAAACATTATCTTTATAGGAGGATTTTATGGGAGGTAAAAAACGTTCAGTGTTTAACAACTGGTTTCTGGATTTTTTTGTATTAAGTTTAATATCACTAACACTTATCAACTGTCCGGTCTTTGCAGCGGATGAAAAAGCAACCGATGAATTTACACTTGAAGAGATCACTGTAACAGCAGAGAAGAGGGAAGCCGAATTACAAAAGATCCCGATGTCTATCGATGTTGTCAGGGAACAGGAAATGCGTAATTATAATATAAACCAGATTTACGATCTCCAGAAAATGATCCCTGATCTCAGTGTTACCAGTACGGTCGGCAGCTTCAACCTTATCAGCATCCGGGAAGTTCAAACGTCGCTGTTTAACCCTATTTATGAAACGACAGTCGCAACCCACCTGGACGGTATTCAGCTTAACAGGTTTACCGGTCTGGATAACTTTTTCTTCGATCTCGAGCGTGTGGAAGTGCTTAAGGGCCCACAGGGCACCCTCTATGGCCGCGGATCTACAGCCGGAAGCATGAACATCATTACCCGAAAACCAACTTTAAATGAATTCAACGGTAACGCTTCGGTTGAATACGGTAATTACGGTCGTCTTCGGGCAGACTGGGCGGTAAATTTACCCATGGGAGAAAAGCTGGCCCTGCGTCTTAGCGGCCGCAGAAATATATACGATGGTCCCAGTGATTCGGGGTTTGGAAATTCCAATTCCTGGTCACACCGTGTAGCTATACATTGGGAGCCGACTGACCGGCTGACCATGAACGTATCGGCTGATTATATTTGGGCATATGAACATGGCAATCCCATGAGTGGTCTGACCGCTACAGGATACTATCTGGACTCTTATGGTGGCGTTGAGATCGTAGCTGCACCTGCAACGGCTACAATCTATGCCCCCGAATATCAAAGCGGCGGCCCTGTCAAAACAAGAAACAAATCCAACTGGGCAATGCAGGACATGTATAAGCTATCCTATATTGACAACAAACATTATGGATTCATGGGTTCATTCAGCTATGATTTTGACTTCGCAACAGCAACGGTCGAGACAGGCTATCGTGCCATAACTGAGGTCAAGGATTTCTGGTATGGTGGCGCTTCTCTCTGGCCGATTTTTGGTTCCATGGATGCGTCTCTTGGTGGATATACCCAAGCCTATGTCAGGGTCGGAGCCCCCACTTTTTTTGAGCATGCAGTAACAAGCAGTGATACAACCTCGGTAGAGGCGCGACTCACCTCGAATAAAACCATAGCCGGCGGCGACAAGTTTGAATGGATCGTCGGCGTCATGGGACAAAGTGATGAGAACAGGGAGGATGTGGAAATGACTTCTCCTCTGTTTGATGTTACAATATTCACCCTTACAAGGGGTGCATTTGCCCAGGCATCATGGATGCCTATTCCAAGGTGGAACTTGACTGCCGGTGTCCGTGAGAACTATGATAGAAAAACCTATTATGGCGATTATCAAAAACCATATTTCTTCAACTATAAGGATAGCTGGTCAGAACTTACCTACAGGGCCAATCTCAGTTACGTTGCTGACGACTTCATGCCTTACCTCACCTATTCGAAGGGGTACAGGACCGGCAACATAGCGTACGCCGGAGGCACTGTCCCACCGGAATTACTTGATTCCTGGGAGTTTGGTTTCAAGAGCAGGTTTTTGGACAACAGGCTGCAGGTTAACATAGGTTATTACCTCTATGACTACAAAAACTATGGCGACTGGGTTTTTGTCAGCAAATGTGTTTCAGACGTAAATACTTTTTTTGACATGAATACCTACAAAATGAACAATCCCGGTGATCATGTATGCGATGACGTTGCCAGTGAGGGTGGTCAATATGATGCGGATGACCCCTCATCGGCTATCCCGGATGGCACTGTTGGCTCCTGGGACTATGAATATAATACCTATGTCAGTTTTTCTCCGGGCGGAGCCGATATGCAGGGTGTTTCTCTTGCTATCGATTACATGCCCACCATGGATGATAGGGTGTCGCTTAGCGCTTCATGGAGAAAAAATGAATATCAGAAACCCTATGATCCACGGGCAGCCATTCTGGCCCTGTACCCGGACGCAGATAGCCCATATACAGCTTATTCTTCTAACCCGGATATTGGCGGTTATGAATTTGGAGGAGCGCCCATCCGTGGCAATATAAATTATACACATACATGGCGATTCGGCGCTTCTGACACGCTGATGGCTGGCGGCACCTTATTTTACGAAGGCAAGGGGATTGATCAATATGTAAATAGAACTTATCCCGACCAATATAAGATGCCCGGTCGCGACGACTATATGACGGGTGATATTTCAGTTATATATTCCTCAAGCCGCTGGATGAGTTCCGGCAATATGTGGAGTATTCGAGGCTCGGTACAAAATATCACTAACAGTGATGCCCTGTCTAACATTAGTTACGCTGGTAACTGGTTTTCTTCACGGGACTATTCCTACGCTCTGGGGGGAGGAACTATAAGCGGCACGTATATCAACCCGAGGACATATAGCATTACCTTTAGTATCAATTTTTAATTAACCGGCACGTGTAGAATGGGCGTGTGAAAAAATGTAAAGGGCCGGCGCTTAGGCGTCAGCCCTTTTTTCCTGATAAATCCTGCTGTTTTGATAACTGTAGTTTGTTATTGTGACAGGTAGGCCATATCCTCAATATGGCACGATGTTGTCGGGGCCCAAAACCAATTTTAGCTGTTAGAAAGGAGAACCAAAATGAAGAGAACAATTGCCGTTGTTGCGGGTATCATCCTTATTTGCTTGATGTTTGCAGGTTGTGTAACCACGCAGTCCGGGCAGCCAAAGGTCACCTTCAACACGTTAGATAAAGGGAAGATCAAGTCTGCGATTATCAATGATTTTAAGAAGCTGGATTTTAAGGTAGTCTCTGAAAGTAATGATATCCTTATACTTGAAGGAAGAAGACTGGGTTCTACCGGGGCAGAACTGATGCATGCCATATTAAAAATGGAAACCGCCGGTACTTCAACAACAGTGCTCGTACAGGCCTTTCTCAAGTCGGCTGCCAGCTTCAATCGTGAATCATATACTGAAGATATAACATATAGTAATGCCGGGGCAGAAACGCTGAAAATACTGGAAAGTGCAAAGGCTCAGCTTGAATCGAAATAACTTTAGCGTTGTCTCATCCCAGGGCCTTCAAGAAGAATCAGAACCACCCCGCTTAAAGCGGGGTGGTCTCTCCACCTTATAAGTCTTATAAGTGATATACCAGCTTGTGTCTGAGGTCACGTTATACTTTACCAGTGTTCATCCAAATACGACAGTTTTTGGATAAATACCGGGTAATGTAATTGACGATGAAGAGATAAGTCGCAAAAACGGCATAACGGGCTTAGAAACCCGTTATGCCGTTGAAAAAACTCTAAGCGTTTTCCAATGAAGGTGTCCTTAGAAATTATACCTTGCGCCTATTTGAAAGGAATGACCTGAATTTGAAATTTTAACAGGAAAGCCAGCCTCTGTGAGATCCGTTATATCAAACTCGATATCTTTTGTTGAAAAATAACGGTATCCAAAATCAACAACAACATTTTCAATCACATGATAACTCAGGCCCGCACCGACCTGGTACGCAAACAGTGAGTCCTGATCGTGGAGTTGCATTATATGCGTTTTTGTCCTTGCTACACCTATTCCACCTGTAATATATGGCTGGACCGTTTTACCGTCTAAAAAGTCATAATATGCATTAATCAGAAACAGTTCAGTGGTCGTATCACTGCCGCTCAAATTTGATCTGTAAGTAACAGTGCCCTCTCCAGTAATTAAAGTTTCAGTCTGTTTGTCAAGGTCGTCTGTGTGATATGAAAGTTCGCCTTCCAATCTAATGGTGCCAAAATTATAACCCGGTGCAAATTTGACAAAATAGCCCGGATCATATTCCAATTTAATGGAATATGTAGTACCTGCAGGCAGCTCCGTTGCTGCACCTCCGTCGGCATCATCATTAAGAGACACTCCGAAACTGCCACTCATATACCATCCTTTCTCAGCGGAATAGGCACTGGATGAAAACACGAGCAGCAAAGCAAATAAAGATACAAACATGATTTTTTTCATTTTTTCCTCCTGTTAAAGTTGTTTTAGTAATAAAGAATCATACTCTGTCAATCCTTCATTATGTTCCCCTTACGGTCACCTTTTTAGGGGCCTTTCACATCAGGACACTGAAAAACAAATCCTATTCATTTCTTATGGCTAAAAATCGGTGGTGAAAAAAAATTAATTTTTTATACAATCAATAAATCAGAAAATCAATAAAAATCTTAATGTAACTATGCCTTATTTATTTCAGGGCTTCAACATCTACCTGCAAGTATACCGGGATGATTTCAGATTGACATAGAAGGCCAAACCCCATATATTTTTTTCTCAAAAAGGGGTTGCTTGTGGGGGAAAAAAGGCCAGGGATGACGATCACTAACAGGTCGGTTATGAGCAGCAATGACGGGAGTGAGAAAAATTGTACGACCATACGCCAGTGGCTGGCGCTTGTTTTTTTCACGGCAGCTTGCCTGATCCCATTTTGCAGTAAGGCATTTCATATCGACGATACGCTTTTCCTTTATGCTGCGAAATATATAGAGTCGCATCCATTCGATCCGTACGGACTATCAGTAAACTGGTATGGAGCTGTTAGTTCAATGTCACAAGTCATGAAGAATCCGCCTCTCAATTGTTACTTTATTGCGCTTGTGGGATATCTTGCGGGATGGAATGAAACGGCCCTTCATATTGCTTTCCTCATTCCGGCACTTGCGGTTATCCTGGGTACCTATCGCCTGGCGGGATTTTTCTGTAAAAACCCTCTGGTCGCAGCTTTCCTGACGCTTTTATCCCCTGCATTTCTAGTTTCCGGCACTGGTGTGATGTGCGATGTCCCTATGCTGGCATTCTGGATTTGGGCCGTGGTACTCTGGGTAAGAGGGATCGAGAAAAATGATTTCATTCGTCTTGCGGGTGCAGGTATCCTGATTGCGCTCAGTGCTATGACAAAATATTACGGAATGTGCCTGATCCCTCTGTTGCTCATTTACACCGTAATAAAAAAACGGGGAGTGGGATGGTGGGTGATTTGCCTTTTAATTCCCGTTGCTGTTCTGGGCTGGTACCAGTATGCAACATATACACTCTACGGAAGAGGATTGCTCCTTGATGCTGCGGAATACGCTACGAGAAAGCGTGGAGAATCCGGCGCAGCCAACTTTTCAAAGGCGCTGGTCGGTATGGCGTTCACCGGAGGTTCTTTTTTGGCCGTGCTTATCTATGCGATTTCGATGCGATTCAAAAGGTGGATGATGTCAGGGGCAATTTTTGCAGTTGCTGTGGTTTTAATACTGATCGACAGTGAAAAAATTGGCAGGTTTTCATTGTTAAACAATAGCGGAGATATCAAATGGATGTTGATTTTTCAACTTGGCATCTTCGCTGCGGTTGGAACAGGTCTGCTTGTTTTGGCTATAAACGATACTGTCAGGCGCCGTGATGCTGATTCAGCATTGCTGTTTCTATGGACAACAGGAACATTGTTATTTGCCGCCTGCTTCAACTGGACTGTAAATGTCAGATCGATATTGCCGCTTATTCCGGCAGTAAGCATCCTTCTGATGCGCCGAATTGAGGAACCGGGGCAGTCACAAAAGCCGCAACTAAATAAAAAAAATAAAAAGGATACTCCTCCTGAGCCTGTAAGATCTATACAACCGGCTCTGAGACGATTGCTCTGCCCATTAATTCCTTTAGCCTTGATTACGTTATGGGTTGCATATGCGGATTTTAGCCTTGCCAACAACGCGCGAACAATGGCAGCAGAAATTCGAAGGCAGTTCATCGACAGCCGGATATTCTTTGAAGGTCACTGGGGCTTTCAGTACTATATGGAGCTGCAAAATGGCAAAGCCTTCGATTTTAGTGATACAAGCGACATTTATCCGGGAGACATCATAGTCGCTCCGGTCAACAACTCGAATGTTCGGCCTATCCCCGAAAAAATTGCCTCGCCTTTGCCGGAAATAAGAACCAGTCCATGCAAGTGGCTCACGACCATGAACTCAAAAGTGGGAGCAGGGTTCTATACCGATGCCTGGGGGCCATTGCCTTTTGCTTTCGCTGATGTTCCTCCTGAAAGATATGTGATCTATCGGGTTAATCCT
>CAZCMD010000039.1:0-22843 GCA_964499695.1 uncultured Desulfatiglans sp. | reverse complement strand
CGAAGTTGGAACGATTTTGACCCGGAAGCATATGCACAATATGGTGAGGATCAAAATCGTGAAACGAGCGTTGCAGCAAGGTTTTTCAGGCCGCAGTAGATGGCTACTGCAAAATCTGGGTTAAACCTGATTATTGTTTTTGAATCGATTTAAGATTCTCTTTTGCATATATATAATCAGGATTTATTTGCAATGCCTTTTTAAACTGATCAATTGCCCCATCAATATCCCCCTTACCAATCAGAACAATACCAAGGGTATTATATGCCTCAACGTAATCCGGCCTGATGCGTAATGCCTCTTCATAATGGCTGATGGCCTCATCTATACGACCCTGCTCCTTAAGCAAATTACCCAGGGTGTAGTGTGCAAACTCAAAATCCGGCCTGATGCGTAATACCTCTTCATAATACCTGATGGCCTCATCCATACGGCCCTCTCTATTAAGAAGAATAACAAGATTTTTATTGGCGCTCATATGATCCGGCTTGATGCGTAATGCCTCTTTATAATGCATGATGGCTTCATCCATACAGCCCCGCTCCCTGAGAGCATTACCCAGGTTATAGTGTGCCTCTGCGCTGTAATCCGGTTTGATGCGTAATACCCTTTCATAATGCATGATAGCTTCATCAATACGACCCCGCTGCTTAAGAAAAATACCCAGGTTGTAATGTGCGTCCGGGTAATCCGGCCTGATGCGTAATACCTCTTCATAATGCATGATAGCTTCATCTATACGACCCTGCTTATGTAAAGCATCCGCGAGACTATTATGTGCGCGATAATTATCAGAAGTAGCTTTAATGGTCTGTTCAAAAAGCGTAATACTGTTTTTCCAATATCCTGCCTGTTTAAATGTGACTACTGTAATAAAAAGAAGGATTGCTATTGCTACAGGGGAAAGAAATCTCTTTAAATGATGCCATCGTTTAACAAGTTCAGGAGTGCCCCAGGAAATAATCATGAAGATACCAATAAGCGGAATGTACGTGTACCGGTCAGCCATGGACTGGACGCCTACCTGGACCAATCCGATAACAGGAACAAGTGTTCCTGAATACCAGAACCACCCTACAAAAAAATAAGGGCTTTGTTTCATAACCCTGATTGCTGAAAAAGATATAAATAAAAGCAGGGCGAAGGCGCCTGCAATCTGCCACCAGGGGTAACTTCCGGGGTGAGGGTACAGCACTGCCAGGTTGGAGGGGTATAACATCTTTAAGAGATAGGAGACATAGGCGACCAGGGCATTAGCTATCCTGGGTTGAATTGAAATAATATCCAGAGACTGTACAGCACCTCCATGCGTCTGGGCATAGAAAGTAATAATACCTGACGCTATCACAAGGGCAAAGAAAGGCAGTTTTTCTAAAATCAGATGATAAAATGTTGTCCTTTTAAGAGACTTGCTTCCACAGGTTTGCTTATTAAGGCGGCAAAGAGGATAGTAATCCAGTAACAGCAACACGAAAGGTAACGTGACCAGCATCGGTTTGGACATAAGACCAAGGCTAAAGAAAAGAAGAGTCAACAGATATTTATAAATCCCCGGATGCTGAACATACCGTGTATAACTCCACATTGTCAGCATCCAGAAAAAAGCGCTTAAGACATCTTTACGCTCCGATATCCAGGCGACTGATTCGACATGTAAAGGATGTAATGCAAACAACGAAGCAAGAAAAGCGCTCTGCCAGAAATGCCCGGTCATTTTTCGAAAAACGATAAATAACAACAAACTGTTTGCTATATGAAAAAGCAGGCTGGTTATGTGGTGCCCGCCCGGGTTTAATCCATATAGTTGATAATCCAGCATATGTGACAGCCATGTCAACGGATGCCAGTTACTCGCATGATTAGTGGTGAATGCCCAGGTGATACTGTCAAAAGTCAAACCGCCCTGAACTTGCTGGTTATCACTGACATATATGTTGTCGTCATAGTTGACAAAGTCATAGTTATGTACCTGCCAGTAAACTGAAATGGTAATTACAGCAAGAAACAGGCATGCTATAATGTCACGGTATCGACCGGGAATATTTTTGCTACGGGTATTTGGTTTTGTAACGGCCATATTTTTAATTATTCAGTTGTAGTTTATATTATTTAGATCAATACAAAATGAGAAAAAACATATCAGTTTTACTTGGGAAGTCAAGTGGATCAGGGGGCAGGTTGTCATTAAAATGCGCTCGTCAAATCCATTTCCATATATAAAAGTATATTAAAGACGACAAAATATGCTAGAATGTAACCTTGTTGACTTAGTAAAATCTTGCAAAACCTTTCTTAAAATGATAGAGGTGATCGTATCAAAATATTACTCATTTCCGGATAGGCACCAGTTGGTATTTTCAAAAAAAGGAGGAACCATGAAAAATATCATTTTTACTTTCGTTTTATGTCTATTGATACAGGGCATTGTGTCAGCGGAAACAACGATGAAGCTTGTCCCTCAAGTTCTTAAAGGTCAGAAAATAATCACTCAAGAGAATTCTGAAGCTGTCGTTTCACATAAAAAATCGAGCGCAGCCCTTCGCCCGCCGCCGGATGGGTATTCATTGGAGGCCCGTCCAATGATTCTTGTCAGCGTGTATGTCGCGGCTAAACCATACGATTTTTCAACTGAAGATATACAGATATTTGTAGATGATAAACCTCATAAAATATTCACCCGGGATGAGTTTGTAGAAGAAATAAAACAACGTCAGGCAAATGAAATAAAAACAGTAGAATCGAAATACGACGCCCTGATAAGGGATGCCGCACAGAATGCCTATACGCCTTCTTCCAGCGCTGAGGTTGAAACTCCGTCCCTCACCAACAAGAATACTGTGGGTAGCATGTCATCAGGGGGCGTTACATATGATGTCAGTTCAGTGGCACGAAGTCAAAGTCAAATCAACACTAAGATGCAGGCAGAAAAGGATGCTATTGAAAAGAGAACAGCACAGGAAATAGCTGTTACCGATTCAATCCTGCTCAAAAAGACAACGGTTTCACCGGATACATGGTATCGCGGGTACATTGCCTTAGAAAAAATACCTGATCCCGCTCAATCTCATGTAGTCAAAATTACAGTGTCAGTCGCAGGTGAAAAACATGAGTTTTTGTTTAACCATTTAGAGGCACAGGAGTAGTCCGGCGTACAACGAGGCTGCCCTTCCCCCTTATTTCATAGAAAAGAAATTTAAGGGGTATGGCAGCCAAAAAAAATTTTTAAAAAAAATTAGAAAAAATGTTTGTGTTTTTTATTTTTTGGTCTATTATGCGGGTTCATTAACTTTTTACAGGCATTAAAAACTTAAAGGAAACAGGCAGAGATAGGAGAGCTAATATGATTAAACGTATTTTATGGGTAACGGCACTTTTTGCATTCATAGGCAGTGCATCAGCCTTTGCGCAGGATAAACCGAATGAAGTTTATGGCAAGGTATCAAAAACTATTGCCACAGAATCAAAGGCGCAGGAAAATGCAGATAACTGGGGTTATGACAAACAGAACATGCTGGTAGAAATAAGGGACCTTAAATACAGGGTCGCCTGGAAGCAGTACCGCCAGAAAAAGTACAATATCTATAATGAGGGTGTTAAAGAGGAAATAAAGAACCTTCAATTCAAAAGAGAAGAGATAAACAAACTCCGCGAACAGATCGACCCCTACCTTGAAGAGGTTGTTGACCGTATTGAGGCATTTGTTAAAAAAGACCTTGCATTCCTGACTGATGAAAGGCAAGGCCGCATAGATGCGCTCAGAAAAGTTCTTAATAACTATAAAATGCAGCCCAGTGAAAAATTAAATTACATCGTTACAAATGGCCTTAAGATAGAAACGGATTACGGCAAGGTAATTGAGGCACAGGAAGACGTAAAGCTCAATATCAACGGGGTTGAGACCAGGGTTACCACTGCGAGGCTTGGCAGGGTCTCCATGTATTATATGTCAAATGACCGTAAAGAGATCGGCATGTTCAATCGTCAGTCTGGCAAATGGGAGACCCTCCCGGATAGCCAGTTAAAAGATTTTAAAAAGGCTTTTGATATGATTATGGGTAAAAAGACTGCCGAAATCGTCGAACTTCCTTTAGGAGCAATATAAGATGTCTAGAAATTACATAAAATATACGATACTTTTATCAGTAGCAATCCTGCTTTTTATTACAGGGCAGGTCTTTGGGCAGTCAGAAGGCTGGAAAAAGGTGGCTGATAACGTAAATAAGGATCAGGATCAGGCGCTAATTGATACTGCCGAGATGGAGCAGTATGTTAAAATGGATAAGGCCGCCCTTGAAAAAGAGCTTGCCAATTTCAAGGCGCAGGATACAAAAGAGGGCGCAGCATTAACCAGCCTTGAAAATGAATATAATGCCCTTCGTGCCCAGGAAGCAGAGTATAAAAAGGGCCTGGAAGACGAAAAAGAAGAGATCCAGGCAATAGAGGATGCTGTTAAGGCAATCGCAAAGGATTCTGTAAGCATCAGCCGTGATAACCCCATCACAGCAGAATTCCCCGAAAGAAAAGATATCCTTGAGGGTATTATGGATTCTAAAAAGTTCCCCGGCATGGCTCATATAAAGACACTCATTGAATTCTATTTTTCTGAAATGCAAGAATCAGGAAGAATAGTAAGGCGTGAAGGTAAGTTTGCCGGCCCTGATGGAAAAGAGACCTCAGGCGAGATCTTACGGATAGGTAAGTTCACTACATATTTTAAACTTGCTGACGGCACTGTAGGTTTTTTACAATCCGAAGCGGACGGCAGGACCTTAAAGGCTGTGCAGGGTAAGACACCCGGCTATATGGTTACTGATATTAAAAACTTTTTTGATAAAAAATCAGATTTGGCAGCAGTTGATATATCCGGTGGCAATTATTTTGTAAATTTTGTTCAAGAGACAACATTCTGGGATTGGCTTGAGACAGGCGGTTCCATTATGTATTTCTTACTCGCTGTAGGCATACTTGCTGCTCTTATTTTTATTGAGCGTCTGCTTGTTCTTGGCACAAAATCGAGGGCATCTGAAAAGGTTATGGGGCATATCAAATCCCTTGCAGAGCAGGGTAACTGGAAAGAGGCAAAGGCATTCTGCTCTTCACAAAGCCGTATACCGACATGCCAGATGCTGGACAGCGCCCTGGAGCACATCGGTAATAGCCAGGATGTACTTGAAAACGCATTGCAGGAATCTATCCTCAAGCAGACCCCAAAGCTGGAAAGGGGCTTGCCTTTAATGGCGTTGCTGGCTACAATTTCCCCTCTGCTTGGACTTCTTGGTACAGTATCAGGTATGATTCAGACATTTGAAGTGCTCACAGAAGTGGGTTCAGGCGACCCTGCTCAGCTTGCAGGCGGTATATCTGTTGCCCTTCTCACAACATATTTCGGCCTTATTTTAGCTATCCCAATAATGTTTGTACACCATTTCCTCAAGGCGCAGGTTGAAGGGATCCTTGTTGATATGGAAGAAAAGGGCACTGCCTTTATAATCACCCTTATTAAACAGGGTTCTAAATAATAGGAGGCCCACGTGTTCAGTGAATTGATATATGATTCCCTTGAGCAGATCAAAATCGGGGGGTGGGTTATGTACCCCCTGATAATAACCTGTTTATGGATGTGGTATCTGATCATCAAAAAGGCGATGGATATGCGCTCCTACACCAAGGGATGGCGACCTGTACAGGAATGTATCAATAACGCAGGCAAGGCGGATTTTAAGTGTGCTGTATGGCAAAAAAGGATATTGGATGGTTTCATGAAGGAGAAAACCGATAGTGCAGAGCTGAATTCGGAAATTATGGATACTCTCAGGACCGGTCAGTTGTCATTTATTCAGCAGGAAATCGGTCTCATTTCATTGCTATCCACTGTGGCACCACTTCTTGGGTTACTTGGTACGGTTAGCGGTATGATAACAACATTTTCAGTTATTGCACAATTCGGAACTGGAAATGCAAGGGCGTTGGCAGGCGGTATTTCAGAGGCGTTATTGACCACGCAGTCAGGACTTATTATTGCTGTTCCCGGGCTGTTTATTTGTTCTTTTCTTGGACGAAGGGCAAATGGTCTGTTGCAGCAGATGCAGCGTTTCTGCCTCATGATTACAAGGTCAACGCTGATTAACAATTGATATAGCAGGAGGGGGTCACCCTATGGGAAGATTATCATTAGGGCGTAAAAAAAGTGAAGATTCGGTAAACATAAATATGTCACCTATGGTTGATATGACATTTTTATTGTTAATATTTTTCCTTGTTACCACCACCTTTGTAAAGGAGTCAGGCGTTGAGGTAAACCGTCCGGTGGCTCAAACAGGTGATGCCCAGGAGAAAACCGATATTATTGTTGGCGTTACAGTCGACGGGATGATTTACATAGAAAACCAGATAATTGATATCAGGTCTGTGCGCTCCAGGATGGAGCGTTTCAAGAGTGAAAATCCTGAGGGAAATGTGGTTGTAATGGCTGATAAGGACAGTCTTTTTGGAAAGGCAATAGAGGTGCTTGATCAGGTAAGAACGGCAGGTATAAAAAATGTTGTTGTATCTACAACAACGGAAGAGTAGTCATGATTATGGCAAATTATCAGAAAACAATTGCTAATTTTTCTATTAGTATCCTTGTGGCTATGGCAATGACAGTATTGCTGTTTATTTTTCAGCCGCTTTTGACAAAATTTGCTAATCTTACCACCCATAAAGAGAGGGGGCATGCAGTAGTCATTCAGGCATACAAGGAGCCGCCGCCCCCTGAAATTTTGGAAGAAGAGAGGATAGAGGAAAAGAAAAAGACTCCCCAGACTCAAAAGGCCCAGGAACAGCTTCAGAAAAAGGTAAGGCCAAAGTTCGATATGGCCATGTCCGGCCTGACCGGCGCTCTTGGCGGGACCATAGAGATCGGGAGTATACTGAAAAAGGGCGAGGATCTTAAGATATCTGATTCTCTGTTTATCTCCGCCTTCAAGTTGAGCGAGGTTGATGAGCCACCAAAGACCTTGAAGACTGTTCCCCTAAGATATCCTTTTGAGGCAAGACAGAAGGGTATAAACGGAAAAGTTAAGTTAAGGTTTGTTGTAGATAGTACAGGAATCGCACGGGAACCTAAGGTTGTTACGGCGGAACCACAGGGTGTTTTTGAGGAGTCTGCGCTTGAAGCAGTGTTAAAATATAAATTCAGGCCAGCAAGAAAAGGTGGAAAGGCAGTGGATTGTATTGCAGTGCTGACTATCACTTTTAGTGTTACTGAATAAATAACCTTTAAAAAGAATATGATATGATTATGGCAAATAAAATATATGCAGCATTAATATCTATAGTTGTTGTGAGTATGATGGCCATTAGTGCTCCTATAAGTGGTCAGGAAAGTAAAAGCGGGGAAAAGAAAGAGGCGGCTGCTGAAGAAGAGAAGGATCGAATCTCAAAAGAGGCGCAGACCGCTATGATAGAGGCCCAGCGGGCTGCTGAAAAAAAGGACTATGCCACAGCCAGAAAGTTCCTCATTGATTATCTTGCTACAAAACCCGTAGATGCCCCCGCTAATGCTTACATGTTGCTGGGGTATTATTGGTATACTGAAGAAAAACTCGATGAGGCAACCAAGGCTTTTAAGGAAGGGTACGAAAAATTTCCTGATAATCAAGATCTGCTCACGTATTATTCTTCGTGCCTTTATGAAACCGGGAAATATGCTGAGGCTGCACCATTAATGGAAAAGAGCTATGACACTGCCCCGAAAAAACAGTTGAAAATCCTTGAGGCTGCTGCCGCTGCATATTATCAGATTAATAAATATGATGATGCAAAAAGGGTCATCAGAAAAATGATGAGTGCTTCAAAGGAGCCAAATGATAACTGCTATAAAATGCTTTTAGGTATAAGCATTGATGAAGAAAAGTATGATGAGGCTGAAAAGGTCGTTTTTGAGGCATTAAAGGCCTTCCCGATGAATGTATTTTACTGGCAGCAACTGGGGATGGTAAGACAGGCAAAAGAGGATGTGTACGGCGTGGCAAGTGCATTGGAGATACGCACTAATATAAAAACACCTGAAAAACCGGCAGAATTCAAAGAGATAACAAGCGTTTATGGTTATTTGAATCTTCCATTACGGCTCATTAAAACCATAGAGCTGTCCGCAAAGACTAAACCTCTTGAAGAAAAGGATCATATTCAGATAGCCGAATCATATGCGCGTGCAGCAAAAATAGATAAGGCAGTTTCTTATCTTGATAAACTGATACAGAAAAAACCCTCTTCTGCACTAATGCTTAAAAAGATAGAAATACTCTATAATGCCCGGAAAAATCAGGAGGCTATTAAGGCATGTGACGAACTTATTGCCTTTAATCCGGAAGCAGGCGGCGCCTATTATTATAAGGGACTTGTATCATGGGATATTCAAAACTGGAAAGATATGGAAACAGCCTTTAAAAGGGCGCAGGCTTTCAAGGAATATCGAGATGCAGCCGAGGATGGTTTAGCAACTATCAAGAGCCTTGATGAGGCCCAAAAAAGCGCAATGAAATAGATTTTAATTAGTAAAAAAGCCCTGTTTCTTATCGGAACAGGGCCTTTTTTTTGTGCGTTTCAAAATGATTTCAATTCAGTCTAATTATATCCTGTCAATCCTTTGGCCTGAAGGGGTTGGGTTTTAGTTTAAGTCTGGCATTATAGTCTTTCTCAGAGGTGACTTTCCCTGTTACAGGGTGTTTGAAGTGGAATGGCAAAATGTATCCTGAAGGGTATTGTGTGTCATATTCTGCCCATTCATCAGGATTTAGCTTCATGTTTGCAGGATCCAGCCTGTCATCAGGGTCATGGGTATCAGCTTCTTCCGGAGCAGGCTTTTGTTTTGAAGGCTGGAATGCATAGAGCATCTGGAATGCAAGGGTGTATATCTTCCAAATGGCATTCTCTTTAATATACTCCATTTCATAGACAACATTCATATACATGGGATCTATCTGGTTATTCAGGGGCTTGAAAGCCACAGTGCCGTCACCATACCATCTTCCTTTTGCCCTGTTGCCATCGGGAGATATGGTTATATAAGGTGTATCCATCCTAACCTGATGCAGAAATGAAGGGGCCTTTTCCATCATCCTGCTGAAATACCGTCTTATACCTTCAGGGCCTTTATATGTGCCCTCAACAAAGGTGCCTGATACGCCGGGGTCGTTTGAAAAACATGCTATTACATCCTGCCCCATGCAGTTTTCAAGGTAATATGCATAGGCAGCCTGTAGTTTTTTTATCTCTTCGATGTCTCTTAGTTCCTGTAACTCTTTTTCCCTGGCAGAAAGTCTGTGAGAAAGTTTATCAATCAAATCTTCAAGAGATGAAAATCTTGATTCCAGTGTTTCAGTGCTCATGGCAGATCCTCATTAGAAGGTTAATGACTGCAAGGCTGTTTTTCAAAGAGTATAAAAAAAGGTGGATTATGTGTCAAATCATTTACAGGAATTGATTTGACAGAATAGCTGCTGATTTCTATACTCCATATGAGTAAAGACACGGCTGATAGGCGAGGTTACCCTGTATGAAATACTTGGGATTAATTTATAAAAAGGTTAAAGACCTTGCGAATTTATCCTGCTTGGGGTTTGGCTTTTAACACATCTGATTTAAAAATATGGAGAAGCAATGAATTATAAAGAAAAATTTATAAAAAAGGTAAATGAACTGGGAAACAGGAATTGGGATAAGAATGGCATTGAAGCAAGAGTAAGAAGATTCATCACGCAAGGCATCCCCAGAAAGAACCTCAGCAAGAAAGTGCTGCTCGCAGAAAAAGAGGAGATACTTAAGAGGGTCCAGTTCAAGGCTGAAGAGTATAACTATATATTTAAAAACTGCGCCCAGGGTACGGCAATGGCCCTTCTTGATGAATTCGGGCTTGGGAATATGGCGGTTATAAAGGCTTTGACCCTGTTTCCGGGAATCGGCGGCACAGGGGAGATGTGCGGAGGTGTAACAGGGAGCCTTATCGCCTTTGGTCTGCTTTTTGGAGGAGATGACCCGTTTGATCTGGCTAAGGTCGGCCCTGCAATGGATCTTGCACAGAGGTTTATGGCCTATTTTGAGGATGAAATCGGGTATCTGTTATGCTCTGAGATACAGGAACAGGTTATTTTTGGGAAAAACATGGACCCGGGGGCTAGTTCTGAAAATATGAATACCTTTGCATCGGCAAAGGGTTTCGAAAGATGCGGACTCCCGCCCGGCATAGGCGCTCTTCTGGCAGCGGAGTTTATGATAGATAATTTACCGGAGTAATACTCAGATATAAGATTATCCGCTTGTTTTGTAATAAGGCACTCAACCAGGAAAAAGCATTAATCTCCCCTAAGTTTTTCCTGGTTTTCCTGTTCCCTTTTGCAATCTATGCATTCCGTAGTTACAGGGCGTGCCTCAAGCCTGGCCTCGGAGATCTCCTCCCCGCATGTCTCACATATGCCGAATGTCCCGTTTTCGATCCGTTCCAGGGCCTGTTTTATCTTTTGTATCAGTTTGCTGTCCCGCTCTTTTATGTGGATATTCATATCTATATCTGATTCAAGGGTTGCCTGATCAGTAAAGTCAGGGGCCTGCTCAGATTCGGCAAGGGTGGTTACTCTTTTCTTGCTGTTTTTATCATGAAGTGAATCAAGCTGATCAGTGAGTTTTTTCCTGAAGTGCTGGAGTGTCTTTTTATTCATTGGTCATACCCTGTTCGGTTAATGTGAGCGTGCAACAGTTAAATATAAATTTTATATAAATCAGATTTTATCATATCCGGCACTGTCTTTTATAAGGCAGCGCCGGATATTTGTCTTAAAACCCTTCATCCTGAGCCCTGCGCCTTGCACCCTGTGAGCCTCTGGTATTTGTTTTCCCTTGAACCTTGTGCCCTACGCCTTGTACCCTCTTTTTAATACATATCTTCGGGCATTGCCGGTGCAGCGGCCTTTTTCTTCTCAGGCTTTTCAGCTACCATTGCCTCTGTGGTTAAGAGCAAACCTGCAACAGAAGCGGCATTCTGAAGTGCAAACCTGGTGACCTTTGTCGGGTCAATAATGCCTGCCTTGACCACATCTTCATATTCGCCTGTCTCCGCGTTAAAGCCTTTATTGCCTGTAAGCGCCTGTACACTTTTAACAACAACGGAACCTTCAAAACCTGCATTGTTTGCAATCTGTTTAATGGGCTCCTCTATAGCCTTTTTAATGATGTTGAGGCCTGACTGTTCCTCTCCTTCAAAGGTCGTATTATCAAGGACCTTCTGTGCACGGATGAGCGCAACACCGCCGCCGGGGACAATACCTTCCTCTACAGCAGCCCTTGTGGCATTAAGGGCATCCTCAACCCTTGCCTTTTTCTCCTTCATTTCAGCCTCTGTTGCTGCCCCGACACTGATAACCGCTACACCGCCGATAAGCTTTGCAAGGCGTTCCTGGAGCTTTTCGCGGTCATAATCGCTTGTGGTTTCATCAATCTGTGCCCTTATCTGTTTAACCCTTCCCTCAAGATCTTTTTTGTTACCGCCGCCGTCAACTATAGTGGTGTTATCCTTGTCAATGGTAATCTTTTTCGCTGTGCCAAGGTCATCCATCGTTATGTTTTCCAGTTTATGGCCGAGGTCTTCAGAGATAACCTTGCCGCCTGTGAGTATTGCAATGTCTTCAAGCATGGCCTTTCTTCTGTCACCAAACCCCGGCGCCTTTACAGCGGCACACTTGAGAGTGCCCCTGAGCCTGTTTACAACGAGTGTAGCAAGTGCCTCACCCTCAATATCCTCTGCGATGATTACAAACGGGCGTCCTGACTGGGCGATCTTTTCAAGGATCGGGATCATTTCGCGCATATTGCTGATCTTTTTCTCGTTAAGAAGAATATAGGGGTCATCAAGGCTTACAACCATCTTCTCGGCGTTTGTTACAAAATAGGGGGAGAGGTATCCGCGGTCAAACTGCATACCTTCTACTATTTCGAGTGATGTCTCCATTGATTTGGCCTCTTCAACGGTAATAACACCCTCTTTCCCTACCTTTTCCATGGCCTCGGCAATGATGTCGCCAATGGTGTGGTCATTATTGGCGGAGATTGTCCCGACCTGGGCTATCTCATTTTTATCCTTGGTTGGTTTGGATATCTTCTTGAGTTCATCAACTACCAGTGCGACAGATTTATCTATGCCTTTTTTAAGTGCCATAGGGTTCATGCCGGAGGTAACAAGCTTTAAACCTTCTCTCACAATAGCCTGGGCGAGGATTGTTGCTGTGGTTGTACCGTCGCCTGCCACATCTGATGTCTTTGAGGCCACCTCTTTAACCATCTGGGCGCCCATGTTTTCAAACTTGTCTTCCAGCTCGATTTCTTTTGCTACGGTTACGCCGTCTTTTGTGGCAATCGGTGAGCCCCATGATTTTTCAATAAGTACGTTCCTACCCTTTGGACCGAATGTTACCTTTACTGCATTGGCCAGGGTATCGACCCCTATCATGGTCTTTTCTCTGGCAATTGCGCTGTATTTGATTTCTTTTTTAGCCATCTCTGTTTTCCTCCCTGTTTATCCCTCTATAATTCCTAATATGTCATCCTCTCTCATGATAAGATGTTCTATACCGTTTAATTTAATCTCAGTACCTGCATACTTGCTGAAGAGAATCCTGTCATTCTCTTTTACTGCGAGCGGTACACGGTTACCCTTTTCATCAACCTTTCCGGGGCCTGCGGCTATTACCTTTCCCTCAAGGGGTTTTTCCTTTGCTGTGTCAGGAATAAAAATGCCGCCAGCAGTTTTCTGTTCCCCTTCTGTTCTTAAAACAAGAATTCTGTCGTTTAAAGGTTTAATCTTCATCTCTCTATCCTCCTTAAATTAGGACTAAAAATAGTAATATTTACCTGAATATGAAGAAATATCATGTCAGGCAAGGTATGCTTAATTTGCCGAAATTTTACACAATTAAAGACGCAAAAACGTAATCACTTCAAAAAAAATGTCAAGGTTTTAAAAGACTATTTTTATATATATCAGAGCAGGCAGAAAAGCCAGTAAAAATCGGTAGATATTTAAATATTTGAGGTCTCAATTCAGGAATTTTTTCCACCTTTTTTTATATCTGTAAAATAAATCCCTCCGGGTTGACTTGGGTTTATTCAGTGTTTATATTCTGGCCGAAGTTAATGACATCCGACTTCAACAATTGATATAAAACCATGTGATGGCGAAATGCCTCCAAAGGTTATACTTTAAAAACAGAAGTTGAGATGATCATGATTTTTTTAAAAAGGCTTCTCTGGTGTGCGTGCATCTTTTCTGCCGGGAATCTCGCCATTTAAAATTAATGCAGGAGATTCACCTCGGGGATTAAAACGGCATTCTGGGAAGCCTTTTAAATTTATATAAGTGCTAAAAGCCAGTTACCGGTTAAACCATGTATGAAGATGAATGGGTTGATGAAACTGAGATAAAAAGGGAAAAGCAAAAGGCCAGGGAACTCAGGCGCACCTCCTGGTGGCTAAGGCGTGTAAATGAGGGCAAATGCCATTACTGTGGCATTAATGTGGGGGTAAACAATCTTACCATGGATCATATTGTGCCCCTGAGCCGCGGCGGAAAAAGTAAAAAGGGAAATGTCGTACCAGCATGCAAGGAGTGCAACAATAAAAAGAAATATCTTCTGCCCATTGAATGGGAGGAATACCTCTTTTCTCTTAAAAAAGATGAAACAGTGAGCTAGCCGATTTTTTCCACCTTAACACCCGTACCGATAATATCGTCAGGTTCTTTACCGATGTAGTGTGATGCCTTACCCATATTTACTGCGATCTCAAGGTGATTTGCACTGTTTATTATGGCTAAGAGTTCCCCCTTTTCCCTTTCCGAATAGGTTTTGCTTAACCCGTATATCTTAATTTTACCAGAGTGTATAACCGGTTCATTATTCCCCAGAAACCTGCCAAGGTCATCTGCCGTAATATTGGTTATGAGGTTACCGAAGTTGTCAATACGTGTTATCTGCCCGGTAAGGGTGTTATCATGTTCATAGGGGAGAGGGATTTCCAGTTTTTCAGGGTCTGATACAGGCATCCCTAGCTGATGGATATCCACTCCAAGGGAGATATTGGCTGCCACAGGAGCAAAGACATCCCTGCCATGAAAGGTGCTGGTTACATGTGGGAGAAAATATTTGTCTTCGGTAAGCTCATAAACAGTTGCATCTTTATAAATTTCTATTACAGGCCAGAGTATACCGTTATCAGGGCCTGTAAAAAAATGTCCGGCAGCACTAACGGCTATAACCCTCCTGGTGCTACCCACACCCGGGTCAACAACCGCCACGTGGACAGTGCCTAAAGGAAAATAGGAAAAGCTCTCTTTTAAGATATATGCCCCCTGATAAACAGCGCCGGTGTTGATGCTGTGGGTTATGTCAACCAGTTCCGCATCTCTGTTGATAGAAAGGATTACCCCTTTTATCATGGCGACATATGCATCAGAGAGGCCAAAATCTGTAAGCAGGGTTATTATGCCGGATCTTTTCATGGGTGTTCCTGTTACAAATGGGTAAATCTTTTGATAGAAGACTGTTTCATACTACATCCATAAAATCATTTGTAAAGTGGAATTTTTCAGGCATAACTGGTATAAGCCTTTTGAAGTACCGCTATAATATACTTGTTTACAGGGGAATTCAGCGATGAAAAAACTTTTAATTGATGACAGAGATCAGGCGTTTGTCCTGTTTGAGCAGCTCAGGATACAGGAGCTGTTTAATAAAGAACTCTATTCCGATTTTGATGAAGAGACCTGTCGGATGATCTTAAGAGAAGCGGAAAAACTGGCCATAGACGTGATGATGCCGACCTACCATGAAACAGACACTGTTGGCTGTACCTTAAAGGATGGCCAGGTATTTGTACCAGAGGTGTTCAAGGAATTATGGCGTACATGGAATGAGGGTGAGTGGCGCAGGATTGATCTTCCCCGTGAGATAGGGGGGCAGGGCCTCCCTCTTATAATAGGTATGGCAGCAAATGAATTTTTTGAGGCAGGAAACCTTGCCTTTCAGACACTCGCAGCAATGGCAAGAGGTGCGGCGTTTCTGATTGCGAGGCATGGCACAGAGGAGCAGAAAGAAAAATATGTTGAAAAAATCCTTTCCGGACTGTGGACAGGCACAATGGTGCTAACCGAATCAGAGGCGGGAAGCGATGTCGGTGCAACAAAAACAGTGGCCGTCCCGAATGATGACGGTACATACGCTATTACCGGGAATAAGACATTCATAACCGGCGGGGATAATAACCTGGTTGAAAACATTATTCATCTGACCCTGGCAAGGGTGAAAGGTTCACCCCCGGGCACAAAGGGGCTCTCTCTTTTCCTGGTGCCCAAGTACAGGGTTAATCCGGACGGGTCAATTGGTGAACTGAATGATACAAAGGTGATATCAATAGAAAAAAAGATGGGACTTAAAGGCTCTCCCACATGTCAGATGATGTTCGGGGAGGAGGGTAATTGTGTTGGTGAACTTGTTGGCGAAATCAATAAGGGCATGGCCATCTTTTTTACCATGATGAATGAATCAAGGCTTATTGCAGCGCGTCACGGGGCATCAGTTGCTGCCACCGCATATCTTCACGCACTTAACTACTCAAAGGAAAGGCTTCAGGGACGTGAAGCCGGGGCCTCCCCTGATTCACCTCAGGCCCCAATCATAAGGCATCCTGATGTGAGGCGTATGCTCCTGATGATGAAGGCGTATACAGAGGGTGTAAGGGCGCTTATACTCTATACCACCTATTGCATGGATATGGAGCTTGCTTCAAAGGGAAAAGATGAAAAGGCAAAATGGGCAGAACTCACCGCCTTTTTGACCCCTGTTGCAAAGGCATATGGTTCTGATATGAGCTTCAGGGTAACAGAGACGGCCATGCAGGTGTATGGCGGATACGGGTACATGAAGGATTACCCTGTTGAGCAGTTTTTAAGGGACGAAAAGGTCCATTCCATTTTTGAAGGGACAAACGGTATACAGGCCCTTGATCTTTTAACAAGAAAGGTTCAGAAGAACAGTGAAAGTCTTGTGAACGGGCTTTTCAGGGATATAGATAAATTCTGTAAAGAAAATGAGCAGTATAAAGAGCTGGCAAAGTATATCGGGTATCTTTCGGAAGGTTTGAAGGCCCTGTCCGATGTTACGGTTTATTTTTCCGGGAGGCAGGGTGCGGATTACAATAAAATGGCCCTTTTTGCTACACAGTACATGGAACTCTTCGGTGATATTATAACAGGCTGGCTGCTTTTATGGCAGGCTGTCATTGCCCATAAAAAACTTCAGACAATGATTCATGATAGCGGGTTAAAGGGGCAGAGAGAGATGAAGAGGTTTATAACAGAAAACAGCGAAGCGGCCTTTTACAGCGGTAAGGTCTCATCAGCGCGTTTTTTCAGCAGCAACATACTGAGCCTTTCATCATCAAAGGCGAGGGCGATAATGGATGGTGATACAGCGGCCATAGAAATGGCAGAGGAGGAGTTTTAAAGAAGGTTATCAGGCTGAAGGCTATAGGCTGTTAGGAAAGACCTTTCCTTTAGCCTGCACTCGAACCCTTGAACCCTTGCACCCTCGACCCCTTCTTTTTTTCTATTTACAAACCGGAATTTTAAGTATATCAAATAACCTCATCTGTCTGACTCACCTTTAAAAGACCAGACACGGGCGGTTAACTCAGCGGGAGAGTGCCATCCTCACACGGTGGAAGTCGCAGGTTCAAATCCTGTACCGCCCACCATCATATTTTAAGCACACCCATAATGTTTTCAAAATTGACTTGATTAAATCCCAATGGTATGGATGACAGCTCTATTTTTTAACTGATTAAGAGGTTTATATTTATGTCCTGTGTTAGATATTTGTTTGGGCTGATTGCATTTGCAGCTTTGTTTCTTTTTATATTTATAGTCAATACCAAACCTGTTTTCGCTTCAACTACCTATTATGTAGATGACAATTGTCCCGGGCCCAATTACAATGGAACCGTTAATGACCCTTTCTGTTCGATCCAGTCCGGTATCAATACTGCTCTAGCAGGAGATACAGTACAGGTATCTGCCGGGACTTACAATGAACTTATTATCATGAAGAACGGTGTAATATTAAAAGGGGCCGGCGCCGGAGATAACCCGTCTGTTAATTCAATAATAGATGGTGGCGATACTGGCACTGTAATAACAACCAACAATATAGACTCCACATCAAGGCTTGACGGATTTTTTATTACAGGAGGGCATGGAAAATTTGGTGGTGGGATGTATAATAAAGACTCCTCCCTTCAAATAACTAACTGTATCTTTTCAGGTAATTCGACTGATTTGGAAGGTGCAGGGATGAGCAACGATAACTCATTTCCGAACCTGATAAATTGCCGGTTCATAAACAATATAGCTAACTATATCGGAGGTGGGATGTTTAACTATAATAACTCTTCTCCGACACTGCTCAATTGTGAATTCATTAGTAATGCCGCATCGGTCGACAGCGGAGGGGGGATGGCCAATTCAATCGCTTCTCCAATACTGATTAACTGTATATTTAGCGGGAATACAGCTTCTCAGGTAGGGGGTGCAATATCAAATTTGTTATCTTCACCAGTATTGATCAATTGTACATTCTCAGGAAATTCGGTTGTCAATATAGGTGGGGGTATATATAATGAGGTCAACTCACACCCGACAGTAATCAATTCAATCCTGTGGGGTAATACACCTGATGGAATTTCCAGCGATGAAGAATCGGGTCTTGCCGCTACATATTCAAATATTCAGGGAGGGTATTCAGGCACAGGTAACATCAACACTGACCCTATGTTTGTTGATTCTACCCATGGAGATTTCCATTTAAAGCAGAACTCTCCATGTATCGATGCGGGCGATAATTCAGCCCCTTACCTGTCTGAAAAAGATATAGATGGAGATAATCGAAAAGTAAACAACCCGTCTGTTACTGATACAGGTAACGGATCCTCTCCGGTAATAGATATGGGCGCAGATGAATATAATGATGAACGCTGTGATGAATTCCCATGGGAGTTGTTTTACCCGGCCTTTATGAAGAAAAGAAACAGGGTAACATTGTAACCTTTATGATCTCGACTGCTACATATGCAATGAAAAACTCCTATCCATGTTGAGAAAAAATATCAGGTGCTAATATGTTCCAGATTATCCTCGGTGCAATATTTATCAGTTTCTCATCTGTATTTGTTAAAATAGTTCACACAGGGCCAACATCTACACTATTTTACAGGTTCCTTTTTGGTGGTGTGACACTTGTTATTGGCCTTATGGTCTCAAAAACATCTTTATTCCGGGGGTTCCGTTCCCTTGGTCTGGCCGCTACATCAGGTCTTCTCTTTTCCCTTGACCTATGAATAATGACAGACTGCCTGAATTCTTTATGAAGGAGTCTCGCCTCCTCTCATAGTGGGGTATTCATATTTACTGATACTGAATTTGTTTGAAAAATAGGGGCGGGAAATACCCGCCCTTATTTTTATGTGATTTATCAAGACTAGAATTTAAGGACAGCCTTTAAGGTCCTTCCCTTTTCAACATCTGCTACTGCTTCATTGATCTTTTCAAAGGGGTAATATTTGATCATCTTGTCAAAGGGCATGCGTCCCTGTTTGTAAAGATCTATCATGACCGGAAGCAGGATATCGGATATCGCATCGCCTTCAACAATACCTGTGATTGTGCGGCCATTGAGGATGCTCTGCATATCAAGGCTTGCCCTTACGCCCATTGGTGCGGCCCCTATAAGCCCGCACTTCCCGCCCATGCGGAGGCAGTCTACTGCCTGGCTGAGTATTTCAGGGATGGCTGTGCACTCAAGAGAGTAATCTGCACCGCCGCCTGTGATCTTCCTGATCTCTTCGACCGGGTCGCATTTACCGGAGTTTACCAGATGGGTTGCGCCGAACTGTTTTGTGTTCTGCATCTTTTCATCGTTCCTGCTCACCACAATTATCTTGGTGGCGCCGCTAACAACCGCAGCCATAATGGCGCTTACACCAACAGAGCCTGTTCCGCCGAATATGGCAATAGATGAGCCGGGTTTTACCTGCAGTGAGTAAAAGACACCGCCCACGCCTGTCTGGAGTGCACATCCCAGGGGCCCTAGCATTTCTACAGGCACATCTTTAGGCATCTTAACGACATTGCGCTCTGATGCTATGGCATATGTGGCAAATGCGGACTGGCCAAAAAATGAGCCGTATACTGTCTGATTACCCTGTTTCATGTATGTGCTGCCATCAGGGCGTGTACCGAAAAAGTTGAACGGGAAGAAGCAATCACAATGGGTCGGATGACCTTTTATGCATGGTCCGCATGTGCCGCAGGAGATATAACTCATGGCTACATGATCACCCGGAACAACCTTTTTTACCAGCTTACCCACCTTTTCAACAACACCAGCACCTTCGTGGCCAAATACACCTGGGAATTTAACCGGGAGGTATCCATGCTGGCCTGAAAGGTCTGTGTGGCAAAGCCCGCACCCCTTTATGCGCACCAGTATTTCATTATCTCTTGGTTCATCCAGCTCTACCTCTTCTATAACAAATGGATCAGACGCTTTTTTTACTATTGCTGCCTTGATTTTCATACCCTTCCTCCTTAACTAGTTGAAATTAGACATCTTTTTGAATATGAATTATATGGAGTTAAGTTCTGTATGTCAATATAAAACTGTCCTGAGGCATAAATCTGTTGACAATCACTGCCCTGATAGTAAATCTTTTAAAAAAAGGAGTCTTAAAAGATAGAGAGGTAGTATTGTGCCATGATAGAGATTACCAGTGATATACATATACCGGACAGCGAATTGAAAGAGGATTTTATACGCTCAAGCGGGCCAGGCGGACAGAATGTAAACAAGGTCTCCACTGCTGTACAGCTCAGGTTTGATGTGAAAAATACATCCTCGTTACCTGACAGTATCAGGAGGCGGCTTATCAATCTTGCCGGAAGACGCATGACGAAGGATGGAGTCCTTATTATCAAGGCAGAAAGGCATCGTACAAGGGAGCAAAACAGGAGGGATGCGATAGAGAGACTTGCTGCCCTCATAGTGGAAGCATCAAAGGTGCCAAAGTACAGGGTGAAAACCGCTCCCACGCTCTCTTCAAAACAGAGAAGGATTGATACAAAACAGAAGAGGGGAAAAATTAAGAAATTCAGAGGGAAAGTTTCCTTATTGGATGACTGATTTGCTATTTAGTGACAACATTGTAAAAAGGTAAGTTATCACGCAAAGCCGCAAAGAACACCAAGAAAATCAATTTATTTTAAGTGGTTACCTTTGTGACTTTGTGCCTTTGTGTGAGATTCAGTTTTTTTACGAAACCATCATTTAGTGAGTATTTTTTTTGTAACAAGCCTTTAGAAATAAAAACGAGGTAATCATGACCGACCTTAAAGACGATGATTTACCAAGGCTTATCCCGGCCCATGGCGGATACCGTGACCTCAAATCATACCAGATGTCCGAGATTGTTTATGATGCTACAGTGGCATTCTGTGACAGGTTTATATCCAGGTTTTCACGCACTCATGATCAGATGGTTCAGGCAGCCAGAAGCGGGAAGCAAAACATTGCCGAGGGCTGCATGGCAAGCGGCACATCAAAAAAGACAGAGCTTAAGCTTATTGGTGTAGCCAGGGCAAGCCTTGAAGAGCTGCTTCTGGATTATGAAGACCTGCTCAGACAAAAAGTATTACCTCTCTGGGAAAAGGATAACCAGGTTGCTAAAAAGGTGAGGGGACTTTGCTTTGAAAAGAATAGGTCCTATAAGACCTATAGGACTTATATTGAAAGCAGTTCTGAAGAAATTGCAGCCAACACTGTTATCTGTGTTATTCACCAGACAAACTACCTTCTTGATCAGCAACTGCGCACCCTTGAGAAGGATTTTATTAACGAAGGTGGTTTCACAGAGCGGCTGTATAGGGTAAGGTCGGAGGCAAAAAAATGGAATAAAACAAAATAATAAGTAAATTACAATGCCGGTTTAAGTAACCGCCTGTCTGTCAGGAGGCTATCTTTTCTGGAGCCACTGAGCAGAATCGAACCGCTGCCCCCCCCCCTAATTACGAGACTGTAATATGGCAATAATACCAAATAGTTATGTGTGAAATTATATAATGCTACCAAAGGTTTAGAGGTCAAGAGATTATTTCTTGTTCTCTTTTATTTTATGATGTTTTTATTGTTATGGTTGCAAACAAGTAGCTAATACTAAATTAAATTTTAAGTGATAGTAATAATGAATTGATAAAAAGTGGAAGGTTATTTTTTTCCCATTTATGTGCTATTACCTTCAGCATCATATCAAGTTTTCTAATATTTATTAGAGAAATACCTTAATCTGAATGAGATTTTGAGTCAATACGATTTATGTCGTATAAATGGCTTGATTTCAATGTATCAATTAGAAATAATATACAGCAAGATAAGAAATTATGAAAAAGGCTCCAAGATGAACACGGCCTGGAAACCATAATGTCATCATAGGAGCCTTGGACGATAGCAGTGCTATCTAATTAGTATTTTACCTGCCATTGAGCAATAGTCAAATATTATTTACTAGCCTGCATATCACCTTGAAATGTCATTAATTTTTATTTTTCTGAATTGTTCAGAAAAGGATTTTTATTAACTTTTATAGGAGAAAATTTTATGCAGGAAGACAGATTTTTAACGATTGAAGATTTGGCAAAACAAACCCAGTTACCAAAATCATGGTGGTATTCCCAATCAAGAAAAAAAGAAAATAATTCGCTACCCGCTTGGAAATGCGGAAAATATCTCAGGTTTAAATGGGATGAAGTCCAAAAGTGGTTGAAAGACATCAACAGGGAGGCTAACTAATGAGCAATATTATTCCCTTTGAATACCAATCAAAAGAAGTACGAATTATACAGGATGAAAATGGTGAACCATGGTGGGTTACCTCAGATATATGTGACATCCTTGGGTTATCAAATCCGAGTGAAGCCCTTAGAGGTCTGGATGAAGATGAGAAAAGTACCCTAAGAATTTCTGAGGGTGGCCCGAAACGTAACATAATACCTGAATCTTGCACGAAATTGGTTTTTTAGTAATCAATATGCAAAAAATATCATTAGCTAACCCTTACCACTATTTTTAAGTATTTTAGTGCAAGAAATTTCTTGCACTAAATTATCAAATATTTTCATATGTTACACACTTGGAATTTTTCAGATCGTAAATGATCCAAAAATTCATAAAACGTAAGTAAAGCAGGAGTCCTAATGTCGTGCTTTGAATATTTTACGATGTCGCGATTGCCGGCTTTGACTATCTTCGCACCAATCATCAACAATTTTAATCGGGCTATTCTGATATTATTGTCTGCAATACCTGCGAAAATCTTAACCTTTCCTGCACATTGATTTGCCATGATTTTTAAATACCTCCAGAGATTATACGCAAGCATGGCAATTTGAAAGAAGGCATAGTTATTCTTGAATTTGCCCGAAGGAATTGCATCCAATCCTTCTCGTTTTGCTTCACCAATAAGGTTTTCCACATCTGCCCGCTTATCATATATATCAATAACCTCATGAGCTTTTCCATTCAGGTTCGTACAAAATATCCGACAGGTGTATTGATCCTCGTGAAACAGCTCCTGTTGCACCAGACTTTTTATATCTCTTGGAATTCGCATGACTACAAATCTACATGCATCTTTCCAACCGATCGGTTTATATACGCAACTATTATACTCGGCTTCTACTCTTTGGTTAGGGCGATACCAACCAGTTATA